>SLGN01000422.1 GCA_007123695.1 Verrucomicrobiales bacterium | reverse complement strand
GCCCGTGGGGATGTTCACTGTGGGCACGGCCGAGAGGGTCTGTGCATAGGTTTTTGCGAGCAGTTGCGCCATCTGGGTGTTGGGGCCGTGGCCCGGCTTGACGGCGATGACATGGCCCATGATCCGCTTTCCGCTCAGCATCAGGTCGCCGACGATGTCGAGGATCTTGTGGCGGGCGAACTCATCCGGGTAGCGGAGCGCCTCCTTGCTCATGACCGAATCGCCCTTGATGACGATGGCGTTTTCGAGGCTCCCGCCCTTGATGAGCCCCTTTTCCAGCAGCGGCTGCACGTCTTCGTAGAAGACGAAGGTGCGGGCATGGGCGATCTCGCGCTCGTAGGTCTCGGGCGTGATCTCGGTGGAGTGGAACTGGGTCATGCGCCCCTCGGGGCCGACCTGAGTGCAGGAGACGCGGAAGCCCTTGTCGGGCACGATGGTGAGCAGCGATCCGCCCGCCGTTTCCAGATGGATCGGCTCGCGGATCTCGAAGACGCGTCGGTTCGCTTCCTGCCCGACGATGCCGGCCTTTTTGATGCAATCGACGAAGGGCCGAGCTGAGCCGTCGCCGATGGGCGGCTCGTTCGCATCCATTTCGATGACGGCGTTGTCGACTCCCATTCCCACCAGGGCCGAGATGACGTGCTCGACGGTGTGGACCTTGACTGAGCCTTCCGCCAGCGTCGTGGCGCGCTCGACGGTCTGCACCTTGGAGACGAGGGCGTCGATGAAGGGCTTGTCGGGCAGATCGACGCGGCGGAATTTGATCCCCGCATCGACCGGGGCGGGCTTCATCGTGAGAGTGACCTGCTCGCCGGTATGCAGCGAGGTGCCGGTGAGGGCGGCGGGTGCGGCGAGAGTCTGTTGCTTCTGTTCCGACATGGGGGCTTTGCCTGGCTGGAAGGAAGGACACCCCTAGCGCAATTGCGGCGATAGTCCAGCAGCTTGTGAGGAGCCCGGGAACGGGTGGATTCCAACACTCGGACAATCAACAGTTAAAAAATGTGTTGTGACGATTCGATCCTGCACTCGAGAGGAAGTCACGGAATTTTTTCAAAGGAAGGCATTGACCTCGGATGGCGTTTTTGCGTAGCCTCGTTCCATGGCCAAGTTCATTCTCCCGACGATCCTATCCGCCCTCGTTTTGAACTCCGTCCTGTTCGGCGCCGAGCCGCGCGAATGGACCCGCTCGGAGGACGGGAAGACGGTGACGGCCGAGTTCGTCGGGATGAAGGACGACGATACCGTGACCATCCGGATGGCGAACGGGCGGACCTTCGACGTGCCGCTCGCGAGCCTATCGCCGGAGGACGGGGAATACGCCAAAGCCGCCGCCGCGCAGATGTCCGGTGGGTCTGAGGAGTCGTCGGGCGGCAGTGCCGCGATCCCCGAGGGAGAGACGACGCTGACGCTTTCCGGTGTCCATCTTTGCTGCGGCACTTGCGTGTCCGCTGTGGGCGATGTCTCCGTGCCCGACGGAGTGACGCTGAAGGCGAGCCGCAGCGACGGATCGATCGTGGTCGAGGCGCCCACCGGGAAGGACGCGCAGAAGGCGCTGAAGGCACTCTACGATGCGGGCTTCTACGGCGAGTCCGACCACGCAGGCGTCCGCATCGCCCCGCTGAAGGAGGACGATTTCACCACCGACACCATGGTCGTGCGCGACACGCATCTCTGCTGCGGCGGCTGCGTCCGTTCCTTCAAGAAAGCGGTCGAGTCGGTGGCCGGGGTCGATAGCTGCGATGCGAAGAACGGGGCCTCCCGCGTGCAGATCAAAGGCAAGGACTTCAAACCCTACGACGTAATGCTGGCGCTGCGCGAGGCGGGTTTTGGCGGAAGGTTCCAGTGAGCGGCGGCGGGTGCCCGGAGCCGGACGGTTGACGCCGGAGCGCTCTCTCCCCCGAATCAGGCCCAGCCCAGATCGGTCAGGATCCGGTGCATCGGGATGTCGTGGGCTTCCGCGGGGACCGGGCCGAGCTGTTCGGAAAAGGCGACGCCGACGAGTTCCGTCGTCGCCGAGGCATCGAGGGCGGCCTGGAGGAAGCGGTCGTAGTAGCCTTTGCCCCGACCGAGGCGGTTGCGTCCCGCAGGGTCGAAGCCGACGCCGGGGACGAGGACGAGATCGGCCTCCGCCGCTTCGATGCGGGGATGGCGTGCGGGATCGGGTTCGGAAATTCCGAGTTCCCCCGGTCGCGCCTCGGCCGGGTCCTCCAGCAGATGAAAATCGAGACGGTCGGCGGAAACGACGCGGGCGAAGGCCCAGCGCTGGCCTGCGACCGCTCCGACGAGGGGGGCGAGGTCGGGCTCGCCGGGCAGGGCGAGGTAGGCGAATACGGTGCGGGCCGTCAGAAAGGCCCGGTCGCGTCGCAGCGCGGCGCGGATCGCGGAGGAGCGGCGGGCGCGTTCGCCGCGGGGAATGTCGCGGACGCGGGCGAGCAGCTCGCGCCGCCTTTCGCGCTTTTCCATGCTCACGAGCCCTTGTATTCGGCGAGGGCCTCGGGCAGGTATCGTTCCAGCTCCGAGATGCGGCGCTCGTCGACGGGGTGGGTGCTGAGGAAGCTGGGCACTTTCGACCCCGCGTCGTTCTCGCGCTTCCAGTCGGCGAAGCGCTTCCAGAGCGACACCGCCTCGCGCGGATCGTAGCCTGCCCGAGCCATGAAGATCGCGCCCATTCGGTCGGCCTCGAGCTCCTGGTTGCGGGACCAGGCGCGGGTCGCGAGCAGTGCCCCGGCCCCGAGGGCGGCGGTGGGCACGGTGCCGTCGCGGCCGTCGCGGTTCATCACCATGCCGGCCCCGGCGACGGCGGCGCCGGCGAGGACGTTCTGCGTGACCCGCTCGCCGGAATGCCTCGCGACGATGTGGGCGACCTCGTGTCCGATGACGGCGGCGAGGCCGGGCTCGTTCTGGGTCACTTGGAAGAGCCCGGTGTGGACCCCCACCTTTCCGCCGGGCAGGGCGAAGGCGTTCGGCGTGGGATCGTCGAAGACGACGAACTCCCACTCGGCGTTCGGCACGGGCATGACGACGGAAAGCCGGCGCCCGACGCGCTGCACCATTTCATTCTTGGCGCGGTCGTTGGAGATCTTCTTCGATTCCTTGATCTTCTTGAATTCGGTGAGCCCGAGCGCGGCCTCCTTCGCGGGGGGCAGCATGTTGATCTGCTGGCGACCGGTCTCGGGCACGGTGGAGCGGCAGGCGACGCCGAGTAGAAACGCGGCGAACGCGGCGAAGGCGACGAGGGGGGCGTGGCGGGGGCTCATGTCGTTAGTCTTGGAAGCGCGGTGGCGCTGGAGGCGCGACGGGCGGGCCTCGGTCGCGCCTCCATGGAACGGATGGACCGACCTTCGCTTTAGAGGATTTTCCCCGCTTCGGGAAGCTGTGCTCCAGCAAAAATCTCTCCGGGGTGGAAACCTGCTTCCACCGACGAATACGCCGCGCCGGGGGCGGGTCTTTCAGGGACTAGAAAAAAAGATCGACGAGCACGGCGTCGTCGAGCTGTCCGGGATCGGCCACGGCCATGAGCTGGGCGAGATACTCGACCGCCTCCAGCTCCATCGCGGGGTCGAAGAAATCGCCGGCTTCGCCGGACTCGGCCGAGGCGACGAGGTCTTCGGCGGAGCGTTCGCCCGACGGGATCAGGGCAAGCGAGAGGAGGAGCGCAGCGAGGGCTCCGCCACAGGCGAGGGCGAGACGCGGCCGCGGAAGCAGCGCGGCCGCGAAGCTCTGCCACCACTCGGAGAGCCAGCTTCCGGAGCGGCCCTGCTCCAGCCGGCGTGCCGCGCCGACGACCTTGGCGGCGAACGAGGCGGAGGGTTCCGCCTTGCTCGCGCGACCGAGGACTTTCCAAAGGGGATCTCCGGGTTCGAGTGGATTCATCGCAGGAGAAACTCCTCTTTTTCCGAAAGGTTGCGGCAACGGGAGAAATTTTTCCTTCCCGCCCGCCGCGCCGCGCCGGGCCGGGCCGTGCTGTCAGTTCGCTCGCGGCGAGTCGATGAAGCCCTCCAGCTTCCGGATGCGGGTGGGGTGGCGCATCTTCCGCAGCGCCTTCGCCTCGATCTGGCGGATGCGCTCCCGGGTGACGCGGAACTGCTTGCCGACCTCCTCGAGGGTGCGGCTGTAGCCGTCGACGAGGCCGAAGCGCTGCTCGAGGACTTCCCGCTCGCGCGGGTTCAGGGTGTCGAGGACGTCCTTGATGCGGTCTTTCAGCATCGCCATGGAGGTGATGTCGCTGGGGTCGTCGGCCTCCTTGTCCTCGATGAAGTCGCCGAGGCTGGCTTCGTCGCCGTCGCCCACGGGCGCTTGCAGGGAGACGGGCTGCTGCGCCATCCTGAGCACGGCGCTGACCCGTTCGACCGGCAGGTGGATCTCCTCGGCGATCTCCTCGGCGGTGGGCTCGCGCCCGTATTCCTGCACGAGCTGCTTCTGCACCCGCATCAGCTTGTTGATCGTCTCGATCATGTGCACCGGAATGCGGATGGTGCGGGCCTGGTCGGCGATGGAGCGGGTGATGGCCTGGCGGATCCACCAGGTCGCGTAGGTCGAGAACTTGTAGCCGCGGCGGTATTCGAACTTCTCGACGGCCTTCATCAGGCCCATGTTGCCCTCTTGGATGAGGTCGAGGAAGGAGAGGCCCCGGTTGGTGTATTTCTTGGCGATGGAGATCACGAGCCGCAGGTTCGCCTCGACCATCTCGTCCTTGGCGCTGCGGGCGTCGGCGACGAGTTCGCCTAGCTCGGAGGCGAGGCGGTCGAACTCGGCGACGGGCATCCAAACGGCGCGCTCGAAGGCGATGACCGCTTCCGTCGCTTCGGGCGAGGCCGGCGAGGCGAGTTCGGCGAGGATGCCCGACTTCTCCGACCACTCCTCGAGATGGGCGACGAGATCCTCGCCCACGCTCTGCTTGAAGTAGAAGCGGCCGTAGAGCTTGGCTAGCTCGGCGAGTCCCTCTTCCCAGGCGGCGATGGCGGCGGAGGATTCGGCGGAGTCGGGAGCGAGCTCCCGGAGGGCGGCGTATTGTTCGGAAAGCCGGTCGCGCAGCGCCTTGAGCTGCGCGCGCAGCTTGGGCAGTCCCCTCAGGTAGCGGCTGCGGCTGTCGATCTTTTTGTCGAGGATGAGCCGGTCGAAGCGCTCCTCGCCCTGCTCGAGCCGATCAACGAGTTCGAGGTAGGCGTCGGGGATGAAGCCGAAGCGGCAGATGCGCTTGCGGATGGCGCTCTCGGCCCGCTCGATGCGCTTGGAGATGGCGACTTCCTGCTCGCGGGTGAGGAGCGGCACCTGGCCCATTTGCTTGAGATACATCCGCACGGGATCGTCGAGCACGTCGAGGCGGCCTTCGCGCTGCTCGGCAACGAGGGGAGCGCCATCGTTTTCGTTGGGGTCTTCGCCATCGTCGGCGCTTTCCGCAGACTCCGCCTCGAGAGCTTCGGGCGGGGGAGGGGACTTGGTGGATGCCGCGGCGACGTCGAGGATGCGAAACTTCATCGACTGGAGCCGCTCGACCAGCTCCTCCAGCAGCTCGATGTCCCCGATGGTGTCGGGGAGGGCTTCGTTGAGATCGTCGTAGGTGAGGTGGCCCCGTTCCTTGGCAAGCCGGACCAGGTCGCGCAGCACGGGACGCAGCTCGGGGGCGTCGAGAGGGGAGCGCTGGCCGGAAACCGCCGGGAGAATTTCTCCGTTTTCGAGATTCCGGCTTTTTTTTCTTGCGGGCTTGGCAGCGTTTTTGGTAGTCTCCATTCCGAGTCCGTCTTCGGTGGCTTTGCTGTTGGCTCCCATTTTGCAGACACTGTGGGGAGAAGGTCGGTTCCCGCACTGCCGGGAAACCTTCAAGTCTCGTTTAGCCGTCCGCGCAGGTCAAGGAGGAGTTTGGTCAGGCGCGTCGCCTCCGCCTCGGGCAGGCCGTGGGCGCCGAGCTGGGCCCTGGCCGCCGCGATCTCCCGCTGGATGCTCTGGCGCCGCAGGGCGGCGAGGCAGTCGCGCGCGAGCGCCGGGGTGACCGTGGCGGACTCTTCGGAGAGCAGCCGCAGCAGGGCTCCGCGTTCCCCTTCGCCGAGCCCGGCGAGAAAGGCGTTGACGCTGGCGGGGCTGGCGGGGTCGAAGCTCGCCGTCCAGAGCTTGGCCAGCAGCTCGGTCTCGGCGAGGTTGGAGAAAAAGGCGGGCACGGGCTCTCCGTCGAGGGCCGACCTCACCGAGGGCTCGGAGAGGAGCCCCCGGCAGAGCAGGCGGATGGAGCGGTTGCGGATCTCCGTGGCGGCGGGCGCGCCGGAGCGGTCGTCCGCAGGGTTTCCCGGAACATCGTCGCCGGGCGCCGCGTCGCTCTTTTCCGAGGCGCGCCGCTGCTGGACGAGCTCGCGCTTTCGCGAAGCTTTCTCGAGACGGATCCGCGCGGCGAGGGCGTCGCGGACGAGCTTGCGGATGTCGTCCTCGCCGACGCCGAGGCGGATGGCGACCCGGCTGACGAGCGAGTCTTGCAGCATCTTTTCATCGACGAGGGCGATGTCGACGGCGAGCTCGCGGGCGAAGGCGAGGCGGTCGCGCAGGCTTCCCTGGTTGAGCTTGCCGCCGCGCCGGTCGATCTGGAAGTCGAAGAATTCGGGAGCGCCTTCAAGAACCTCCCGCAGAGCCTCGACGCCCTGCTTGCGGATCAGGGAGTCGGGGTCCTCGCCGGCGGGGAGCAGGGCGAGGCGCACCAGCACGCCGCTGGGCGCGAGCACGCGGAAGGCCTTGGAGGCGGCGTTGAGCCCGGCGCTGTCCGAGTCGAAGCACAGCACGACCTCCTCGGTGTGCCGTTTGAGGATGCGGGCGTGGTCGGGGGTGAAGGCGGTCCCGAGAGGCGCGACCACGTTCTCGATGCCGGCCTCGTAGGCGGCGATCAGGTCCAACTGGCCCTCGCAGACGATGGCCCGCTTTTCCCGCAGGATGGCCCGCTTGCTCTTGTCGAGGCCGAAGAAGGTGCGGCTCTTCTGGAAGACGGGGGTCTCGGGCGAGTTCACATACTTCCCGCCCTTCTGATCGGGCGAGAGGACGCGTCCGCTGAAGGCGATGGGCTCGCCGAAATCGTTGTTCACCGGAAACATGAGCCGGTGCCGGAAAAATCCGTAGGCGCCCTGGACCGGCCGGTTCTCGTCGCGCCATTTCGCGAGCCCCCCCTCGACGAGCTGGGGCACGCGGAAGCCCTCGCCCCTCGCCCAGTCCATGAAGAGACGCTGCTCCGCGGGCGCGTAGCCGAACTTCCACCTCCGCGACGTCTCCATGCCGATGCCGCGCGACCGCAGGTAGTCGCGGGCGGGCTGGGCCGCCGGACTTTTGAAGAGGAGGCGGTGGAACCAGTCGGCGGCCGCCTTCTGCAGGCGCAGGAGATCGCCCTTGCTCCGCTGGCGTGCCTCCTCCTTGGGGTCGAGGGCTTCCTCCCTCACGGCGACGCCGGCCCGGTCGGCGAGCTTCTTCGCCGCCTCGGGGAAGGAGAGGTTGTCGTAGAGCATCGTGAACTTGATCGCGTCGCCCCCGGCCTGGCATCCGAAGCAATGGAAGATCTGCCGCTGCGGATTGACGTTGAAGCTCGGCGTCTTCTCGTTGTGGAAGGGGCAGATCGCGAGAAAGTTCGTCCCCGCCCTTTTCAGGGGAAAGTAGCCCTGGATCAGCTCGACGATGTCGGTGGCGTCGAGGATCTCCTGGACGGTTTCCTGGGGGATGATGGCCATGCGCGGCGGTTCGCGGACCCGACAGGGTGCGCCCGACTACCTAACCCTGTTGCGTCGCCTCGGCAACCCGTTGGCACGCCGAGCAAACCCTATTGGGTCGGCGGCCAGACCCCGTCGGGCGGCTTCGCCAAACGGCAGCGGCGGAGACTTGGCTCGCCGGGTGGCGATCCGCTCACTCCGGCCCGATGCACCAGAGGGCCTCGTGGGTGCGGATGAAAAGCTCGTCGCCGACCGGCACCGGCGAGGAATTGGTCTCCTCGCGCAGGTCGCTCTGGGCCACCACCCCGAGCCCCTCCGGTTTCGCGAGAAACACCACGGTGTCGCCGGCCTGGCTCAGGGAATAGATCCGGTCGCCCGCGAGCACGAAGGAGCCCCACGACTTGCCCGCGCCGGGCAGCCGGGCTTCCCAGAGCTGTTCGCCGCTTTCGACGTCGAGGCAGAGCGCCACGCCGCCGCTCGTCTGGTAGTAGTAGCGCCCGTCCTTCATCACCCCCGTGCCGATGCCCCCGTTGTGCCGCTCCTTGTGCCAGAGCCGGTGGGTCGAGGCGACCTCGCCGCTGCCCCCGGCGCGCACCGCGAGGGAGTTCCCGTGGAAGCCGCCCATCGCCACCACGATGTCGCCCGCCGCCACCGGTGAGGTGTAGACGAGGGGATTGAGCCCGGCGCAGGTCCACAGCGTCTCCCCGGTGGAGGGGGCGAAGGCGCGGACCTCCGTCGGGAAGCTCATCACCAGTTCCTCCCGCCCGTCCGCCTCGACCAGGATGGGCGTGCTGAAGGAGCCCACCACGCCGTCCTCCTTTCCGGCGAAGCCGTCGTTGCGGCCCGCCGTGTCCCAGGCCGGTTCCTCCCATTTCCACACCGTCGCGCCCGTCGACTTGTCGAGCGCGTAGAGCGCCGAGCCCTCTCCGGGTCCGTGGTAGACGATGCAGAGATCCCCGAAAAGAACCGGCGAACTCGAATGGCCCCAGGTATGATCGACCGGACCGAGATCGCGGCGCCAGATCTCCTTGCCCTCGAAATCGTAGGCCGCCACCCCGGCGGACCCGTAGGCGGTCACCACCAGCGTCCCGTCCGTCGCCGGCGAGGGCGAGCAGTAGGGGTTCGTCCGATGGGTGCGCTCGGGGGCCGCGTAGACGATGCCGTTGCGCCAGAGTTCCTTGCCCGTGGCCCGGTCGAAGCAGAGCAGCCCCCGCCAGTTTTCCGGAGTGATGGGCTGGGTCACGAAGACGCGGTCGCCGTGCACCACGGGCGTGGAGTTGCCCGCCTCGGGCAGCGTCGTCCGCCAGCGCACGTTTTCCTCGCGGCCCCACTTCAGCGGCGGGCGGGCGTCTTGCGTCTCGCCCGATCCGGCAAGGTCGCCCCGCCATGCGGGCCACGTGTTCGCAAAAGCCGCATCCGGAGCGGCGGCGGCAAGAATCAGGAGAAAGGCTTGGCAGGCGGCGATGGGAAACGGGGAGTTCTTCATGGGGGGGAGGCTTCGCGTGGAAAGGAGGCAAGGCGGAAAGATACCCCGAGGTTCCCCGCCCTCCCAAGGGCCGCGCACCTCCGCAATCGCGCCGCATTCCGGGCTCGACCCGCTGGCCTGCCGGGGCTTTTCCTATGGCATGACCAACCGTCGCCAGTTTCTCAAGGGCAGCGCCTCCGCCAGCCTCCTCGCCGCCGCACCCGCCATCGTGCGGGGGCAGAACCTCAACTCCAAACTTCAGCTCGCCTCGATCGGGTCCGACGGGAAAGGCTTCAGCGACATCAAGGCGATGTCGACCCACGACAAGCAGCACTACGTGGCCTTCTGCGACGTCGATCTCTCCCGCACCGAAAACGCCAAGAAGCTCAGCCCCGAGACCCCGGTCTACCAGGACTTCCGCGAAATGCTCGTCGGCATGGGCGACAAGATCGACGCCGTCACCGTCTCCACGCCCGACCATATGCATGCCTACTGCACCATCATGGCGATGAAGATGGGCAAGCACGTCTACTGCCAGAAGCCCCTCACGCACAACGTCTGGGAAGCCCGCGAAGTCGCCAAGATGGCGGAGAAGACCGGTGTCATCACCCGGCTCGGCAACCAGATCCACTCGCACCAGTTCTACCGCACCGCCGTCCAGCTCGTGCAGTCCGGCCGCATCGGCAAGGTCGTCCAAGTCCATTCGTGGGTCGGCACTCCCGGCCACTGCCGCAGCGGTCACATCAGTCGGCCGGACTTCACCGACCCCGTGCCCGAGACCCTCGACTGGGACAAGTGGATCGGCGTCGCCCAGCCGCGCCCCTTCGTCGGCAACCGCTGCTACGCCCCCTGGGGCTGGCGCGACTGGCAGGAGTTCGGCGGCGGCGCCATCGGCGACTTCGGATGCCACATCCTCGATCCCGTCTTCACCGCGCTCAAGATCACCGGCCCCACCGACGACTACATCGCCGACCACAGCGGCATGAACGACGAAGTCTGGCCCGCGCAGACGACCTACAGCTTCACCGTGCCCGGCACCGAATACACCGCCGTCGAGCGCCTCAAGATCACCTGGTACAACGGCGGGCGCATGCCCTCCACCCGCGGCTCCCATTTGCCGCCCCGCGAGGGACTTCCCTCCAGCGGCTCCATGATCGTGGGCGAGGAAGGCACCCTCGTCGTCCCCCACGTGGCCGCGCCGATGCTCTATTTCGAAGGCCAGGAAATGAGCACCGACTACGACCTCGCCGACGACCGCGACCACTACCACGGCTGGATCGACGGATGCCTCGCCGGCGAGCAGCCGTCCGACGGCTTCGACTACGGCGCCCTCCTCACCGAAAGCATCCTCCTCGGCGCCATCGCGATCCGCTACCCCGAGACCAAGCTGCAGTGGGATGCGGCGAACATGCGATTCACCAACAACGACGACGCCAACCGCTGGCTCACCCGCGACTACCGCGAGGGCTGGGATCTCAAGGCCCTCATCGGGTAGGCGGGTCCCTCTGCGGCAGCCGTCGGCTCCATTGCGCCACTTTTCTCTCCGCTCCGGGATCGTTCTGTCGATCTCCGGGCCCTTGGTGTTCCCTCCGGAGGGAGTACTTCGGCGGTGCCCGTTCGCGCCCTCCGTGTCTTTTCCTCTCGGTTCGTTTTTGCAAATCACGCGATCAGGCCGAAACAACCTCCTTGGTAGGTTGTTCTCCTAAGGGAAAAATCGATTAGGTTCTCCAACCCCCTTCTCAAAGGTCTCCATGCCTTCCCTCCCCTCGCTCCTCCCCCGGTTCAGCCCCCTCCTCCTCGCCATATCCCTCCTCGCATCCGCCGGTCCGGTACCCCTGCTCTCGCAGGAATCCGTAACCTCAGTCCGCGGCATGAACGGGTTGGGCCAGCGTCGGACCTACGAGGGACCATGGGGCAATATGGAGACCTATCCCATTCTTCTCCAGCCCCCCGACACCCACCTTTGGGAAGCCCTCTTCGACGAACGGTCCCTTTGGAGCTTCGGGCCGCGCTCCAAAGAGGAGGCCCTCACGATTCTTGGTGAAATCGGGTTCCCTACCGAAAAAGTGGAGATGTTCCGTGCGCGAGGAGATTGGAGCGAAACCCTCGGGGAGACTCGCGTCGAGATCGACGACGAGATCGTCGAAGCCCTCGCCCCCGAAGACCGCGCCGCCGTCTCGAAATGGTTCCGGCTTAACCACCCCGTGTTCTTCGGAAAACTCCTTGTGAACCTGGACGGCGGTGACTTTTCCTACTTCGAAAACAGCCGCCTTTCCCCGGCGACCGTCGATCTCGTCAAGCGCGTCGCCTTCCATCGCCGCAACGTCCTCAGCATCATCGACCGGCCCTATCTCCTGCGGCAGATCGGGGACGACGAGGACGAGAAGCGCCTCCTCATCCGGACGCTCTTCTCCTCCCGCAGCCTCATCGCCCGTCTCGTCGTGGACGAGACCACCGATCTCAGGAATGTCGTCGAATACTGGTCGGCCGGCGGCCAGAACACCGGCTTCGGGCCAGTGCTCCAGGCTGTGCGAGCCACCACCGGGGTCGAGCGCCTCGACTTGATCCAGATACTGCCCACCTTTCCGCGGCGCTACCTCAACGGATTCACCCGACTGCGCGACATCACCCCGACGAACGCCCCCGACTGCTTCTGGTCCTCGATCCACTTTTTCCGGGAATCGGCCTCTTCGCGCATTCTCGACGCCCTCGCCATCGAGCACCATCTCGGCACGGACTACGAGGTCGTCGACGAGGAGCCCCGTTTCGGCGACATCGTCTGCATGTTCAACAACGAGGACGACTCTTTTCTCCACAGCTACGTCCACATCGCCGACGAAGTCGTCTTCACCAAGAACGGCACCAGCTTCGTGCGCCCTTTCGTTCTCACCACCCTTTCCGACATGCTCTCGGTCTACCTCGACGAGACCGCGATCCGATACGAGACCTACCGGCGCAAGCCCGGGCACTAGAGCCGAGATGAGCAAGAAGCTGAAATCGAAGATCGTGCCGGCGATGGCGTCCGCGTGGGCGGGCCTCGCTGCCATTTTTGCCGCCATTTCCGCGACTGCCGAGGAACCCGACACCGTTCTCTCGCGTTCGCGACAAGTCGAGGTCGGAAAGAGCGGACCTTGGGGGGTTCTCGAGTACTACAAGATCCCCCTAACGGTTCCCGATTCCCTCATTCGGCTTCACGAAGTACCATCCCAGCAAATCGAGTGGCGCATTCCGGCCCGCTCCGTTGTCGAGCTGCGCCAGTTTCTTCTCGAAAAGGGGCTCCTCGCAGAGGAGATCGACGCTGCCCTCGAAGGGGCCACGATGATGAAGGATGGGGAAGGCTCGCGGTTCTTCCCGGCTCCCGACGCCCTCTACGATCTCGACCCCGACGCGAGGGCGCGACTCTACCGGATCCTAGCAAAGATTCCCG
>SLGN01000537.1 GCA_007123695.1 Verrucomicrobiales bacterium | reverse complement strand
CGAGTTCGTAACTGGCGATGCGGGCGGCAAGCTCGGAATCGCCGGGGAAGCGGTCGAGGTGGCGTTCGTTGAGCCGTTTGAGGAAATCGGCGGTGTCGCGGTCGCGTGCGGGCCCGACCGAGGAGGGCGGCGCGAGGTGCCGGATCGGCTTCGCCGCGCTGAAGGAGGTGCCCTGGAACTGGGCCGGGAGAAAGGCCGAGGCCCAATTGTTTCCTGCGGCCTGGGGTAGTCCCCGCGGGTCGGGGATGGAGACGAAGGCGGGGAGGCTGTCGTTTTCCGAGCCGAGGGCGTAGCTCGTCCAAGCCCCCATCGAAGGATAGCCCTCGAGAGTCTGGCCGGTCGAGAGGAAGGTCTCTCCGGGGCCGTGCGTGTTGGTTTTGCTCGTGAGGGAGTGGAGGAAGCAGATGTCGTCGGCGAGGTCTCCGAGGCGCGGGAGGAGCCCGCCGATCATTTTTCCGCATTCGCCGCGGGGCCGGAAGGCATGCTTCGGCTTGACGAGGTTTCCCTGTTCTCCCTGAAAGGTGACCACTTTGCCGTCTCCGGGCATGGGGGTGTCGTGGCGTTTGTCTAGTTCGGGCTTGTGGTCCCAAGTATCGACGTGGCTGACCGCACCCGAGCAGAAGATGACGACGACGTTGCGGGCGCGGGCCGGGAAATGGCCATGGCGCGGCTCGTAGGGCCTAGCCGGATCGATGGCGGGGTTGGCCGAGGCGAGCAGGGAATCGCGCCCGAGAAGTCCCGCCAGGGCGATCGATCCCAGGCCGGTTGCGGCGTCGCCGAGGAAGCGGCGCCGGTTCAGCAAGTCGCGTCCGGCAAGGGAAAGGGATTCTGCGGAGGGGCGAAGCATGGCAAGTAAAAATGGCGGACGGCGAACGGCACCGTCTCCACGGAACGCTAAATCTGGAAAAAGGCAAGAAAATTGTATACAATCTTCCTTCGAGCCCGTTCCGCTTGACTCAGGGCCGGGGCTTGGGTTTGATGTCGAAGTATTCGGAGGGATCGACGGGGGGCTTGCGTTTCGGTTCGGGAGCTTCGGGCGCTTCGGGGTGCTCCGATTCCATCTTCGATCCGGCTTCGGCGGAGTCTTTGGGAGCGGCCGCGGCGGTTTCGACCGGAGGCGGAAAGACAGCGTCGGGTTCGAGCAGGGTGACCTGCTCCGGATCGGTCAGTTTGATTTGCGGCTTTCCTTGGAAGATGGAGACGATGCCTTCGACGGCGATGCGCTTTCCTTCGTAGAGTTCGGCCGGCTCGATCTCCCCAAAAGGGCCGAGGTCGCTTTTGAAGGTGACGAGGCTGAAGGCGGCGTTGCCGAAGTTGACGAAATTCGTTCCCGAAGCGGAGGTGCCCGAGCCCGAGACGACGCCGTGGACGACCGTCTTGCGGCCCTCCCTCGCGGCCAGCTCGTCGGTTTCGGAAGCGGCGACGTAGACGGTGGCGGGGGCTCGGTCCTCGTCGGCGTCGGCGCTGGCGAGGAAGGCTGCGACGATCGCGAGGGCGAGGGAGCTTGCCAGCCACCGAGCGGCGGTGGTTTTGGGATCAGGGATCTTCATGGTCGGGATTGGGCAGGGTGGAGACGGTCCCGTCGGCATAGACTACGGCGATCTCGGGAACGTTCGGCGGCGCGTTTTCCTCGATGACGACGAGGGAGTCGGCGAGGGCCGGGAGGATGGGCCGACCGTGGGGAACGAGGGCGAAGGCGGTGTCCGGTCCGCCGCGGTGGGGGCTGCGGAGAAGGTCGCCGAGCTCCTGCGGCGGGAGGAAGCGACCCGCGAGCGCGTCCCAGGTCTCCGGATAGCGGCCGCGGTTGGCGCGGGCGTAGGATTCGCAGGCGACGAAGAGGCGGGCCGCTTTGGCTTCGCTCGCCGCCGTCCCTTGGCTTTTCTCTCCGCGACCCCAGAAGCCGAGGGCGGGAACCGAGAGGGCGAGCACGAGAAACACCGGGAACAGGAGGATGGACCCGTAGGAAAGGAGCAGACCGAGCGCGGCGAGACGGCGGCCCCGCAACGGTTGCATTGTCGTGTCGTAGCGCGCGAGATGGCCCAGCACGGCCCCGGCGCCCGCCACGAGCAGCCCGACGACGAGCCATAGAGTCGCTGCGCCGAGAAAGCCGAGGACGACGCTGGCGATCGCCTTTCCCGACCAATCGACCGGCAGCGCTGGGGGCTCGGAGCGGAGATTCGGCATGGGGCGGACGGTCAGGAGGCGGGGTCGGGCTCCGGGTCGGTCGTTGCGGACGGGCGCGGAGGGATGCGGGAGAAGAGGAACGCTATGATGAGCAGCGCCACGGTGCTGAGGCAAGCCCCGACGAGCAGATTTTTCGCGAGCCCGAAGCTCGAGGCGACCAGGCCGGTGGCGAGGCCCCCGAGAACCCTGGCGGATCCGGAGACGGCCATGATGAAGACCCCTTGGATGGAATTGCGGAATTCGTCGCCGGCGAGGCGGTTGAGGAACATGACCGGCCCGACGAAAAGGGCGAGCACCTCGAAGCCGTGGCCGATCTGCGCGACCACCGCCATCGCCGGCGTCGGGAAGAAGGCGAGGAGGAGCATTCGGGCGACCATGCAGGCGAGGCCGAGGACCATGATTCCCTTCAGCCGGATGCGCTTCTGCAGGCGCGGCATGAGGAGGGTGCAGCCGACCTCGATGACTACTCCGAGATTGATGATGAGGGCGATGTAGGGACGCGGCACCCCGACGACTTCGTCGAGGTAGTTGCCGACGAAGGCGTAGTAGCACACCGAGCCGAGGTAGGCGAAGAAGAGGCCGATGCAGAGCCATCGCGCGTTCGGGGCGAAGATCGCGGCGAGGGCCCGGCCCGAAGGGAGCCGCGCGCCGGGCGTCGAAGTCCGCTCGATCCGCGGCAGAGTGAAGCTGTTGGCGGCGCTGAGCAGGCAGAAGAAGACCGCGCACGGCAGGATGACGTTCGGGCCGGCCCCGACGAGGAGAGGGTAGTAGACGAGCAGGCTGGGCAGACAGTAGCCCGCCGTGCCCCAGACCCGCACCGAGGGATATTCCGCCTCGGGCAGGCCGAGCCGCCTCTGCTGCTCGACGAGGGAGAAGAAATATCCGTCCTGGAGCGGCAGCATGGCGACGGAGGCGAGTCCGTGGAGGAAGAACAGGGCCATGGTCGGCCCGATCTGGTGCGAGAAGAACATCGCCGCGAGCACCGCGCCGCTGCAGGCCGAGGCTGCCGCGAGAATCCTGCGGGTGTCGAGCTTGCGGTCGGCCAGCAGGGTGATGAGCGCCGGGGAGCAGAGGGTGGGCACGCCCATCAGCGCCATTGTCAAGCCGATCTGCAGATTGTCGAAGCCGCCCTGCTGGCGCAGGAAAACGGTCATTAGAGGCATGACGCTCCCGAGAGCGGCAAAGCTGAAGAAGAACTGGCGGCGCAGCGGTCTCATGGCTGGGACTGCCCGGACGCGGTCCCATGGCGG
>SLGN01000737.1 GCA_007123695.1 Verrucomicrobiales bacterium | reverse complement strand
GCATCTCCCGCCTCCTCGCCGTGAAGCTCGGCGCCCACATCCGCCGCATCCTCCACGACCGCATGGACCGTGTCGAAATGATTCCCGGCACCAGCGAAATGGTCCTCGCGCTGCACGGGGCCGGCTTCCGCCTCGGCATCATCACCTCGAACGCCGCCGACAACGTCCGTCTCGTGCTGCGCCGCTTCGGATTGCTCGACTGCTTCCTCTTCATCGAGGCCGGGGTGAGCCTCTTCGGAAAGTCGCACCGCATCTCCAAGGTGCTGCGCGGTCTCGGCGTCCCCGCCTCCCTCGCCATGTATGTCGGCGACGAGACGCGCGACATGGAGGCCGCGAGAAAGTCGCGCGTCAGCGGGGTCGCGGTCTGCTGGGGCACCAACGAACGCGAAGCGATGGAGACGGAGGCGCCCGACTACTGCATCGACGATCCCAGAGAGCTGCTCGAATGCGCCCGCGCCTTCGAGCGGGACCGACTCGGGACCTGAGCCCCGGTCCGGGCCGCTTTCCGCTCCAGCATCAGCCACGGCCGAGCATCCGGTCGAGGGCGTCGCTCGTCTGGTGGACGAGCGCCTCGGGATAGTGCCGCCACGGCCGGAAGTATTCGAAGGTGAGATACCCCTCGTATCCGACCGCGTCGAGCGCCCCGACCACCGCCGGCCAATCCACGCTGCCGTCGAGAAGCGGACGGAAGCACTCCAGGGAATGGTCGGTCCCGGCCCGGTGGAACTCTTTCAAATGCACGTTGCGGATGCGGCCTCCCAATTCCGGGATCCAATGCTCGGGCTGTTGGTACTGCATGATGTTGCCCGTGTCGAAATGGATGTGGCAGCGCTCGTGGCCGAACGAATCGACGAAGGCGTTCATCTCCGCCGGCGTCATGAGGTAGCCGTTGAAGAAGATGTTCTCCATGTTCAGGTTCACCCCGAGCCGCTCGGCGTCCCCGAGCAGCTTCCCCACCGCCTCGCGGGCACGGGCGTCGCAGACGCTGTTCGGAACCGGCTCGTGGTCGTCCCGCCACGGGATCGTCACCGCTCCGGGCACCACCAGCACGTCTTCCACTCCCAGCTCGCTGGCGGCGCGGGCGATCATCCCGGCCAGCTCCAGGCCCCTCTCGCGCTTCGCCGGATCGTTGCTGGTCAGGGGATAGGGCCAGAAAAGAAAGCTGCAGAGCCCGCTGATGGCGATGCCGATCTCGTCCGCCATCTTGCGGATCGCGGCATACTCGGCCGGTCCCGATTTCGGAGAAAGGTCGTTCTCGAGGTCGTAGTTCAGCTCCACCCCGTCGAAGCCGGCGTCCTTCGCGAGCTGCAGGCATTCGCGCAGGCTCATCTTCTCGGGATAGGGAAAGGCCCAGAGGTTGATCGACTTCTTCAGCTTCGGGTAGGCCTTGGGCGAGGCCCGCCTCTCGTCCGTTGCCATCGCGGTTTGCGCCGCCGCCGACCCCGCTGCGATGCCGCCGACGGCACTGGCAATGGCGGAGGCGCCGAGCAGCTCACGGCGGGAGAGCCCGCCGGGACGGGGATGGAGAAATTCGGGAGGACCGGGGTTCATGGTCCGGTAGCGTAGGCATTCCCACAGCGGGAAGAAAGGAAAATATCCCGCTTCCGCGAACCGGAGCTACCCTTTGCCGTTTTGCAGCGCCGAACCGGCCCAGCCCATCTTGCGGTGAAGCACGCCGAAAAAATCCTGCCCCGGCAGAACCACCAGCGGCAGATGGGTGCGGGCCTTTCTGAGGTGGACCCGGGCGGGCTCCTCGAGCAGGGCGAGCAGCTCCCCGTCGACGAGCAGCGAGAGATTGTCGCGCTGCGGCGGCGTTTCGAAGACGAGCTCGCTGGAGGCATCGACGACGAGAGGACGGTTGGCGAGCGAATGCGGGCAGATCGGCGTCACGACGAAGACGTTCGCGTCGGGCGAGACGAGCGGGCCGCCCGCCGAAAGGGAATAGGCGGTCGAACCCGTCGGCGTGGAAAGAATCAGACCGTCGCCCGTGTAGCGGTTCGCGAAGACTCCGTTGACGAGGGCCTCGACGTGGATGACGCGCGAAGCTACCGCCCGGCAGATCGTGACCTCGTTCAGCGCGTAGAAGGTTTCGCCGGGACCTCCGCGCTGCTCCAGCTCGCCCTCGAGGAGCAGGCGCTCGCTGACGCGGTAGTCGCCGGACATCAAGGCGTCGACGAGGGCGCCGCTTTCCTCCGCCGTCGCGCAGGTGAGAAACCCGAGCGTGCCCGTGTTGATCGCGGCGATCGGCTTGATCCCTGCGCCCATCTGCCGCAAGACCCAGAGCAGGGTCCCGTCGCCGCCGAGGACGACGAGGACATCGACGGCGGGACCGAGATCGGCGAGAGGAACGCCGTCGGAGCGCCCCAGCAGCCCGGCGGTGCCGGACTCGAGCGACACCGGCGCGCCCGCCGCGGCAAAGCGCTGCACCAGGTCGTGCAGTAGCGCGGCTGCTCCGGACTTTTCGGGGTTCGCTAGGATCCCTATTCGGGGTGTCTCAGCCATGCAAGGAATTCGATGTTACCGTCGGTTCCACTGATAGGCGAAGGGATCGCGGCCCGCCAGCATTTTCCGAGTTCCCCGACGACATGGGCCCGGATCTTGGCGACGGCCTCCTCGTGCAGGGCCGGGTCGCGGACGATGCCGCCCTTCCCGATCTGCTCCCTCCGCAGCTCGAACTGCGGCTTGACGAGGCAGACGAGGTCTCCCCCCGGCTTCAGCACGCCGAAGAGGGGGCCGAGCACGAGAACGAGGGAAATGAAGGAGACGTCGACGACGACGAGATCGACCGCCTCCGGCAGATCCGAGGGCTGGAGATGGCGCACATTGAACCCCTCGCGCGAGACCACGCGCTCGTCGCTGCGCAGCTTCCACGCGAGCTGGTTGGTGCCCACGTCGTAGGCGTAGACCTTCGCGGCGCCGCGCTGGAGCAGGCAATCGGTGAATCCGCCCGTCGAGGCGCCGGCGTCGAAGGCCACCGCCCCCGCGACCCCGATGCCGAACTCGTCGAGGGCTCGCTCGAGCTTGAGACCTCCGCGCCCGACATACTTGGGCCGGTTCTTCACCTCGATGGCGAGCGAGTCGTCGATCCGCATCCCGGGCTTCAAAGGGCCCTCGACGCCCTCGACCCGCACCTCGCCGGCGAGGACGAGGCGCTTCGCGGTCTCGCGCGAATCGCAGAGCGCCCGGCGGCACATCAACTGGTCGAGTCGTTCCTTTCCCATGCGGCAATAAGTCAATGCGGCAGTCGGCGGCAAGCATCGCCGTTCCCCGCCGGAAACGCCAGCCGGAAAGCCCGCCGACGGAATCCGCCGGCCGGGAGCCGAGGACGGCATCGAGGCGTTGAACGTTTTCCCCCGTCGCGTAGAGTGCCCGCCAACATGATCCGAGGCCTCCTGCTAGTTCCCCTGCTCCTCCTATCCCCCTGCGCCGCCGACG
>SLGN01000030.1 GCA_007123695.1 Verrucomicrobiales bacterium | reverse complement strand
TCCGCCCCGCTGCGGGTGGCCCTGTCATCTTCGCTCGCGGCGCATCGTCCGGGACGCGGCCGCGCCAAGGGCCCGGTCCGGGCGCATGGTTCGGCTCCGGCGCGCTCGTCGCGGGCGGTGCCCGCGTCTCGCCGGTCCGCGAGGCCCAGCGCCCGTCCTCGCTCCCGCGGCGCTTCGGGCCGGTCCTAGCCTCGTGAACACTCCCGCAAAGAGAAGCAACCGCCCCATTCCTGCCGCCATGCCCGAAGATCTCAACGAGGAGTTCGACGACGACTTCGACGACGAATTCGTCTACATCGACCGCTGCGCGCTGGTAGTGCGGCCGACTTGGAAATTTGCCGAATGGGTGCGGGGCCTGGACGCTCAGCAACAGTATGGGGATGAAGACATCCTCATCACCACGGTGTATCTCGTCGAGTTCGCCGATCGGCTCGACGCCGCCGCCACCGCCGCCTGGCTCGAGGCCTACTACGTCGACATTGCGGTGAGCGAGTTCTCCGCGTGGTGGGAGGACGAGCGCGACTGGCCCGTGGTGCGCGGCGTCAACGAGTTCTTCCAGTATTTCGAATGCATTCCCAGCGAGACGGTCATCGATCTCGCTGCCGACGACGAACTGGACCCGGAAGAGGACTACGACGAGAACTGAGCGGCGCCGCGCCTACCCGATGCGGCTCTCGACGAGCTGGAACCGGGCGTCGAAGCAACCCTTGGCGAATTTGCGGCAGCAGGCGTAGCAGGCGACCCGCCGGCGCAGGCGGCGGACCCGTTCGATGACGGCGTCGCAGGCGGGGCAGGTGTAGGCGTATTTCTTCGCGTGGCGTCGGGGCTCGAAGCCGAGATCGTGGCAGCGGTCCTCGCCGGGAATGCCGAGATCGGCGCAGGCCGCCCGCCATTCGTCGCCGTGCGGGGCGATGCGGCGGCCCGGCGAGCGAGCGGTAGCGAAAAGGTGGGCGAGTTCGTGGAGAAAGGTGGAGCGCAGCTCCCTCTCGCGCTGCCCCTCGGGCAGGGACTGGAGGCGTGGGTTCAGCTCGATGCGCCAGATCTTGGTGAAGGCCCGGCCCGCGGCGGTGCGCATGCGCGGGTTCCACCGCACCTCGACCCGTTCGGCGAGTTCGTCGAGCCGGTGCTCGCGGCACAGTTCGGAGGCGACGAGGGTCAGGGCCTCGTCCTTGCCGGATGTCGGATGGGTCCAGCCGGAGCCCCCGCCGCCGCGCGGCGTCTGCGTCGCGTCGCCCATGCCGAGGCTCAGGTGGAGACCGGCTCGCCAACGGGTGCGATTGGCTTGCCGGTGATCTTGTTGAACAGGTTGATCTTTTCCCCGAGGTTGGTGGCGAAGGAGTCCGGCGGGATGCTTTCGCGGAGAAAGACGTTGGCCCCGACGGTGGAGCGCGCCCCGATGGTGGTGCGGCCGCCGAGGATGGTGGCGTGCGGGTAGACCACGACGTGGTCTTCGACGTTGGGGTGGCGCTTGTTCCCCTTCACCACCCGGCCGTTTTCGTCCTTGGGGAAATTGCGCGCCCCCAGGGTGACTCCGTGGTAGAGCTTGACGTGGTTGCCGATCACGCAGGTCTCGCCGATGACCACCCCGGTGCCGTGGTCGATGAAGAAATGCGAGCCGATGCGCGCGCCGGGGTGGATGTCGATCCCGGTGAGGTTGTGCGCGTATTCGGTCATGATCCGCGGGATCAGGGGCACGTCGAGAGCGTAAAGCCGATGGGCGCAGCGCTGGATCGCGATGGCCTCGATGCAGGGGTAGGCGAGGATGATCTCGTCGAAGTTCTTCGCCGCCGGGTCGCCTTCGTAGGCCGCCTCGACGTCGCTTTGGAGGAGTTCGCGGACTTCGGGCAAACCGCCGAGGAAGTCGCAGACGAGGGTTCCCGCCTGCTGCCCCAATCCGGAGTGGTGCTCGCCCGTCTCGTCGTCGCGCAGACGCAGCACCTTCGTCACCTCGGACTGGAGCGTCGCGACGAGCGAGGCGATGCGCTCGGCTGTGATCATCTCCAGTTCCTCGGCGGGTATGGGCTCCTCGTCGTGGTATCCGGGAAATAGAACCTGGAGCAGCCTCACGCAGACGCCGGTGATGGCCCGCTTCGAGGGCAGGTTGGCGCTGTCGATGCGGTTGATCCCTCCGACCTCCTGGTAGGAATCGACGAGGGAATCCACGATGGTTCGTTGAATGCAGTCCATGAAGCGGGAAAGGTATACGCCCCGGCGTGCTTTCCAAGAGGAAGCTTGACCCGCTCCGCCGCGAGAAAGGCGCTCTCGGAGCTTGCGTCCCGCCGGAAGCGGGGCCATCTCATTGCGCCATGATCAAGTTCCTCCACACCCGCATCCGCGTCAGCGATCTCGAGCGCACCATCGCCTTCTACGAGACCCTCGGCTTCACCCTGACCCGCCGCACCGACAAGTCGCCCGCCGGGAACCAGCTCGCCTTCCTCGATCTGGAGGGCAACGACCACTTTCTCGAACTCTGCTACTCCCCTGACTTCAAAGTCGAGTTTCCCGAGGATCTCATGCACACCGCGCTCGGCGTCGAGGACATCATGGCCTACTGCGATCGCGTCGAGCAGGCTGGAATCGAGATCTGGCCCGCCGATTGGAGGGAGGCGTTCCCCTCGGGGGCGAAAGCCAAGATGGCCTTCGTCACCGATCCCGACGGCTACGAGGTCGAGATCCTCGAACGCTGATCCGGATCCGGGGCGGACCGGCGAACTTGTCAGCGGATGCGGAAATCCTGCGGAAGAAAAATTTTAAATTTTCCGAAGTGGATTTGCGGCGGAGCCTTGGATCGGGTAGATTTTCCGGATATCGATCCATTCGCCTCCGCCATGAAGCGCATCCTCCCCGCCGTCGGTCCGGCCATCGCCTTGGCGCTGCCGGTGCTGTTTTTTTCCTGCAAGTCGACGCCGACCTCGTCGAAAGCGTCGATGTGGGAGCGTGAACTCGGCGCCGTCGCCCTGACGCCCAAGAGTCCCGAAGAGTCGCACAAGGAACTCAACGTAAAGGTCGATCTCATTCCCCAGGGCCAATACGGGCGGCGCATCTTCCGCGAGATGTCGCCCCGCTACATCACCATCCACAGCACGCAGAACTACACCGGCGACGCCTTCGCGCACGCCAAGGCGCTCAACCGCGGAGCCCTGCGGGGCGGCGTCGTCGGCTACCTCTGCTGGCATTTCACGGTGCAGGACAACACCGTGATCCAGCATCTCCCCACCAACGAGCGCGGCGAGCACGCCGATTTCGACGGGCCCGGCAACCGCTACTCCATCGGCATCGAGATGTGCGAGCACAAGGGCAACAACCAGCTCGCGACGATGGAGCGCACCGCCAAGCTCGCCGCCAACCTGATGTACCATCACAAGATCCCCATCGAGAACGTGCGGGCCCACTACCACTGGCCGCGTGCGGGCTACTCGACTCCGAACAAGAACTGCC
>SLGN01000634.1 GCA_007123695.1 Verrucomicrobiales bacterium | reverse complement strand
CCGCTTCTCGTCCCTTGCGGTCGGGGTGCCCCGGCGCTATCGAAAACAGGTCATGATCGGAGCTTATCACACGCATCCTCGAGTCGCCATCGTCGGCTCGGGCTCGGTCGGCTGCTACTACGGCGCCAGGCTTGCGTCGGTGGCGGAAGTCTCCTTTCTGATGAGGCGAGACCTCGATGCGGTGCGCCAAGGCGGCCTGCGCATCCGCAGCGTCGCTGGCGACATCCATCTGGAGCCGGTGCGCGCCTTTGCGACGACCGAGGAGATCGGCGAGACCGACCTGGTCGTGGTCGCGCTCAAGGCGACGGCCAACGCCGCCCTGCCGCGCCTCCTCCCTCCCCTGCTCGGCCCTGGCACCGTCGTCCTGACGTTGCAAAACGGTCTCGGCAACGAATCCTTTCTCGCGGAACGCTTTCCGGGGCGCCCGATACTCGGCGGTCTCTGCTTCGTCTGCATCAACCGGGGCGAACCCGGCGAGGTGCACCATCTCGCCCACGGAAAGGTGGAAATGGGCGCCCATGTCGGTGGCGAGGCCCTCGCTCCCGTCGCCGAACTCTTCTCGCGTGCGGGCATCGACTGCCGCATACTGCCTGATCTCGGCCTGGCTCGTTGGCGCAAGCTGGTGTGGAACGTGCCTTTCAACGGCCTCGCCATCGCCGCCGGAGGAATCGACACGCGGACCATACTCGCCGATTCCGCCCTACGCGCCCGCACCCGGGCGCTGATGGAGGAGGTCGTGTCCACGGCCGCCGCTCTGGGCCACCGCATCGATCCAGACTTCATTGAGGCCAACATCCGGGGCACGCTGGAGATGGGGCCCTACCAACCTTCCAGCCTCGTCGATTTCCTCGCCGGAAACGAGGTCGAAACCGAGGCGATCTGGGGCGCCGCCCTGCGCGAGGCGGATGCCGTCGGCGCGACCGTGCCCGAACTCCGGCAGCTCCATCGAGAGATTTGCGCCGCTGTCGAAAACGGGGCATCGTGACCACATGCCAGAGTTCGCCCTACCCCGCGCCCTCCGCTCCGCCTCGCCCGTCGTCGGCCTCGTCTTGGGGTCGGGCCTGGGCGGCTTTGTCGATGCGCTCGACTCGCCACTTTCGGTGGACTACTCCGAAATCGGTGGCCTGCCTGTCGGCACCGTGCCTGGCCATGCGGGTCGGCTCCATCTCGGCAAAATCGGGGGAGTCGCAGTCGCGGTAGCGCAGGGACGCGTCCACGTCTACGAGGGACGCAGCGCGCAGGAGGCGGCGGCGACGGTGCGCCTGCTGCACGAAATGGGCGCCGCCGCCGTGGTGCTGACCAACGCGGCGGGCATCGTCAACGCGAACCTCAAGCCCGGCACCTGGATGCTGATCGCAGACCATCTCAATCTCGCGAGACAGTCGCCGCTGACAGGCGGACCCCATTTCATCGATCAGAGCGAGGTCTATTGCGCCGAACTGCGTGCCTTGCTGAAGGCCGAAAGCCTGGAGATCACTGGCCACCGCCTCACCGAGGGCGTCTACGCCTGGGTCAACGGACCGGAATACGAGACGCCGGCCGAGATCCGCATGCTTCGCACGCTCGGGGCCGACGCGGTGGGAATGTCAACCGTGCCGGAGTCGATCCAGGCACGTGCCCTCGGGATGCGGGTGGCGGCGCTCTCGTGCCTCACGAACTACGGCGCCGGTCTCTCCGCAACGCCGCTTAGCCACGCCGAAGTCGTTGAAACCGGGGCCAAAGCGGCGTCGGAACTCCACGACGTGCTTGAGAGCGCCATTCCGGCGATGCGCGATCTGCTCGAGCAATGACCGCTCCGCCCCGGCGGGATCGCTACCACGCTTCTCCAGCCCCGCCGCTCAGGGCGAAACCGTCTCCGCGCCACTACCGACGCTCTCGCCGCTGCCACTGTCGGCACCGGGCTCCTCGGGCAGGATCCGGTCGATGAGCCGCCGGATGCCTTCCTCGGCGTATTCGCTCTGCGGGTAGATCTTGCGGGCGCTGAGGTACCAGGCCAAGCCCGAGCCATACTGCTTCCGCGCCTCCTGGTTTTCCCCGCTCTTGAGGGCGCGGACGAAGGGCGCCACCTCGGTGGAAAGGTCGGAACGCTTCGCGCTGAGCGGCACGTCGTCGGGAAAGCGCTGGAACGTGCGCTCGACGATCTCCCATGCGGCGTGGGCGTTGCCGGCCTTGGTGAGAGTGTCGGCCTGCTTCATGACCGTCTCGATCTCCTGGATGTTTCCCACGATCTGCTCGAGGGCCTGCTGGCGCTCGGCGTCGTCGACGGTCGCGGCGATGAACCGGGCCCGGTCGGCGAAGATCTGGCGATAGCTCTGCGTCCCGAGGAGCCGGTCGAACTCGAGCCGCGCCTGCTGCTGGATGTCGGCCGAATCGGCGATGAGTTCGAACTGCTCCTTCAGCATCGGATTCTGCGGCCAGATTTCGGCGGCGGCGGTGATGTTCTCCTCGTAGGCGGCGGTGTCGCCCTGCAGCGCCGCGTTCTTCGCCGTGCGGATACGCATGTTGCTGCTGAGCTTGGCCGCCTCGATCGCCGCGGTCGGCTTCGAGTAGTCGAAGTCGCCGGCCTGGGCCTTCATCTTGTCGACGAGGCTCTCGGCGAGGCCGAAATCCTTGACCTCGATGGCGTTGACGAGCTGGAAGGAATTCTGCGCGTAGTCGAGGACGGCGCCACGGCGGTCGCGCGGGATGCTCTGAACTGCAGGGAGGTGCTCGCCCAGCACGAACGCCTGCTGGAGCTGGCGCAGCGCACCGTCGATCTTTCCAGTGTCCATGAGGAACTCGAAGGACTCGACGGCCTGGCCCACGTCGCGGATGGCCTCGTTGGCGAAGGCGTCGAGAGTGGTGATGGTGGGGTTGAACCCGACCGTCTTGGTGAAGGCCTGCTCCATCTCGGAACCTTCCTCGAACTCGAGGCGCCCGGCCCCGTCCTTGAAGAAATCGGTATAGAAGCGCGTGCCCATGATGACGTGCTCGAAGCGCCGCTGGAGGAAAAACTGCACGACGAGGGCCTGGAACTCGAGCTTGGCCTCGATCTCCGAAATCTGCACCTTGGCGAGGTTGGCGACCCGCTCGGCCTCGACCTCGGCGATGCGCTGGACGTAGCGCTGCATGTGTCCGGCGTTGGTCGGCTCGGCGGCGGCCTCGCTGCGGTCCGGATCGTCGCGCAGCTTCCGTTCGCGACCGCCGGCGCCCGCGGTATTCCACGAGTCGAAGTTCCAGTCGAGCCGCCGCCGCTGCTGGTCGAGCTCGCTGTTGAGCCGCTTGAGTTGTGCCTGGTTGCGCTGCGCTAGAAAGACCCGGTAGATGGCGTTGGCGAGCGATTCGGAGAGGCGGGCGTCCTGCCGGAACTGGGCGGCGCGCTGGAGCTGCGCGACCGCCTTGGGGAACTTGCTGTCGTCCCGATTGTGGGGCGAGAGCGTGTCGAGGATGCCGCGGATGGCTTTG
>SLGN01000565.1 GCA_007123695.1 Verrucomicrobiales bacterium | reverse complement strand
CTGGCTCGACGAGATCACTTTCGGCCTCTCCATGGGCCTGCTCTTTTCTCTGATCCTTTTTGCGGCGTGGACGCACTTGGCAGTGATCCACGGGCTGAACAAGGCGAGGACCGAGAAACTCGTTCCCGAACCTGCGGAAAACGCAGAACGGCGAGCGAACCTGCTGGGTGACTACTTCTCGCGGATCTCGGGAACCTTGATCTATCCGTTCGTGATGATGGCGCTGCTCCTGTTTTCGAGGCACACGATCTTCGCCCCGTGGTCCACTCCTCTGGCGCTCTGGGCTTTCGCAGCATTGCTTCTCCTGCTGCTGCTCGCCATCGGGCAGGTCTACGAGCACCGTACGAGAATATTTTTCGAAAATCAGTCGCAGAAGCTGCGCCAGACGAGGGCCGCGTCCGCCCAGCAGGAGTCCGGGCGAGATCGAGTCTCGAAGGACGAGCCGGAGGATCCGTGGGAACAGCAGATTTCGACCGGCATCATCGCAGGTATCGGCAAGCCTGTCACCCAGGCCACCCTCCTCGCCATGTCGGCGGTGTTTGTCTCGCTTCTCGAACAATTACTTCGCGGGTAGCGAAGACTCCGACACGATTCCGCGAGCTTTGTATGCGCCAGAACACCAATCGATGATTTCCGCGACGGAGACGGGAGCGCCGCGGTTTGTTTCATCCTGCTGGGAACCTGCAGGAGCGCGGGTCCCGCTCCCCGCTTTCAACAAGTCGGCGATCTCGTTGCCGAGATGCTCGCCGAGTGCGCGGTAGGCCTCGAACTGGTCGTCGCTGAAGAACTGGTCGGCGGTACTCTGGTGGGGGAATTCGGGGAACTTGCGGCGGTAGCTGCGCACGACCGCCCCCTCGTCGCCGACGTAGGAGGATTTCAGGTAGAGCAGCCAGCCCTCGTCCCCGGACTTGTCTGGGTTACCGTCTTTGGGGTACTGGATGCGCCCCACCGCGTAGTGACGCGCGACCGCACCCGTGGCCGGATCCCGCTCGAAGTCGCGAAGGTCGATGTCGATGCGCACGTTCTCGTCGGTGAAGGTCTGGCGGATGGCCGAGGCCAGCGAGCCGCAATCGTATTCGGGATCGCACTCGCCGTCGCAGACCACGATGAGCCGGCAGCGCCTCTGGAGGAGGGGGTAGAGGCCCAGATTGTCGCCGGTGTGCCCGCCGTCGGAAAGATTGACGAAAGCCTCCGCAGCGTCCGCCGAAGCGTTCAGTTCCCTCCAGAAGTAGCGGGGCCAGAAGCGGGGGCGCCGTGGAGGGGGAGGCGTTGATTCCGGCATTCTATCACCGACCGCAGGGCCCCCGTGCCGAGTGACGACGCCACGGTAACGGGCTGGATTGGGCATCCAGTAGCCGAGGCGCAGGTTGAAAAGCGTCATGGCGAAGGCTTGGCTGAAGAAGGTGTGGAAGCCCATCAGGCTCGAAGCCGCCGCGCCGGAGATGGTCACGACCCGGGCGAGCAGGGTCTCGCCTCCGTCGTATTCCTCGGTCGGCACGTAGCCGGTCGTCGTCGATCCGCAGTAGAAGCGGGAGAACACGAAATGGTCGGACTTGCGGTCGCGCCGGGCGAGGTCGCGGCTGCCGGGGAGGTTCAAGGCGGTGACGAGCAAGTGGTAGGGAGCGGGATTGGCCGGAACCTCGCCGGGACTCTCGATGGCGGCGCTCCGATGCAGATCGCAGACCTTGAGTTCGGCGTCGTCGCGCACGAGTTCGAGTTCGTCGCCGCGATCGGCTTCGGTCCGCAGGTAGGTCTCGATGAGCCGGTCGCGGTAGAAGTAGTGCATCGAGACGTGGTTGAAGTCGATGAGCCAAAAGAGTGCGGCGAGGATGGCAAGGGCCGCGAGCGCAGAGGTCAGGCCGACGCAAACAGGGCTTTCCTCGTAGTGATTCACCGCAGCCAGGAGCAGGCTAAGCGCCAGCACGGCGCTGACGAGCATCAACAGAAAGGCGGAAAGCCGCAGGAGAAGGGCGAAGGCCGCCTTTCTGATTCGGCCGGATAGGGTTTCCTTTCCGTTCTGTCCGCCTGCGGCGAAAAGGCGGGTGAGCAGCAGCGAGCCGACCCCGAGCAGCGCGACGCGTGCTTGATGCTCCTGCAGCCACCAGGTCACCAGGAGGAGCAACGGAACGGCGAGCGAGACGAGGAAGACGACCAGGCAGATCCCGTGGATCGCGGACATGAAGGAGCGCTCCCGGCGGTCCTTGGCGCGTTTGCATTCGTCCTCCCAGGGCGATTGTTTCCGCCCGGGTTTCTGCCGGGCGGAGTATTTCGACGCATTGAACAGCCAGCAGATCCACGAAGCGACCAGTGCCCCTCCGAAGCAGGCAGAAGCCAGCAGGAAGATCCCGGCTCCCGGAATCGTTTCGGCTCCCGTCTCGCGCCACGAAAGGCCGTCCCGAAGTTCCCCCCGCAGCCATGAGATCCATCCCCAGCCCGAATCCCCGAATTTCGCCGCCGCTGCGCTGCCGATGAGAAACGCCGAGAGCGCAAGGACGAAGACGACCGTGAATCGATTCAGCTCCCGGCGCTCCTTGCGGTCGCCTGGCAACTCCCCGGGATGGGGTTCCGCGTAGGTGCTGTCGTTGATCTTGGGGACGCGGAAGCGGAGAAAGAGGAAGATGATCAGCCCGCCCGCGAGAAGCCCGGTAGCGGCGTAAAGCCCTGCCGCCCCGGCTTGCGGGATGAAATGGGTCGAGGCGTCCTTCCACTGGAATCCGGGCGGCGAGACGGGGGCAAAAGTCTGGGTCTCGGTCCAACGCTGCCTGCTTCCTGCCGTGCGGTCCACGACATGGGTGGAGACGAGTTCCTGGCGCGTTCCGCCCCGCTGGAAGGTCGCCACCTCCAATTGGGGTGGGCCCATTCTCTCCCAAAGCTGCTCGTCGGCGACGAAGGATGTGAAGGCCATGAAGCCGCCGGCGAGGAGCCCGACGGTCGCCGCGAAGAGCGCGAGGGTCGACGAGACCGCTGCAGCGACGGCGCCGAGGGCCCGCAGCGTGTCGCGCCTGAGAAGCCCCCCGCGCGCGACCAGGAAGTTGCCGTGTTTGCGCAGGTGGTGGATCTGGTCCCGATCAGCCAGGGGGAAATCGTCTTTGTCGTCGGAATCGCGGCTCTGTGGGGCTTCGGCCTCGGCTTCGTTGGCCGAGCTTGCGTCGTCGGGACTCCTTTCCTCGGCTTCGTCGGGCGGGCTTGCGTCGCCGGGACTTCTTCCCTCGGCATCGTCGGCCGGGTTTGCCTCGCCGGAACTCCTCCCCTTGGTCAGTCTCGATGTGAGACAGGATCCGATGTAGCCCCCGCCGGAGACGGTGCTGAGATAGTCCGCCAGCCGGAAGATGCGATGCCGGGCGAGCGCCTGGAGGATCCCCATCGAGAAAGTGGCCGAGCGGATACCGCCGCCGGACAGGGCGATGCCGACTGGCTCGCCCGGCTCCATCCCGAGCAGGTTCTGGT
>SLGN01000122.1 GCA_007123695.1 Verrucomicrobiales bacterium | reverse complement strand
CTCGTCGACAAGCAGTTTCATCTGCGAGATGGCAATCTCGTTGAGACGTTCGAGGCGGTCGCCCTGCGGCATGCCCTCCGCGATGAAGTGGGCATTCAGGTTCTCAAGATTCGAGAGGCAGACCAGTTGCGCCCCAGTAGCCTGGTCGCGAATGTTTCCCCGTTCGTCAGGGTTTGCGGCTCGCCACTCAGCGGCAGTCATTCCGAAAAGGGCGAGATTCAGTACATCTGCCTCGCTCGCATAAACGCGCGCCGTCCTCCCCTTTTCCAGTTCCGGAGGAATCAGGTGCGCCCGAATCGCGTCGGTGTGGATACGGTAGTTGATCTTCGCCAGGTTTCGCCGGATGTCCCAGCCAAGGGTGCTCCTCTCTGCTTCTTTGAGCCGCTGAAACTCCTTGATGAGATAGAGCTTGAATTCGACCGAAATCCATGAGGCGAATTCGAAAGCGATGTCGGAGTGGGCGTAGGTGCCCCCGTAACGGCCAGCCTTGGCCTGAATGCCAATAGCCCCAGTCCTCTCGATCCACTGTTTGGGACTCAAGGTGAAGCTATTGAGTCCGGCCTGCCTTCTAAACCCGTCGAATTCGACGGGGTTGAACCCGGGGTTGTTGATCTGCTCCCAGATTCCGAGGTACTCGATCGTGTTTCGGTTTCGAAGCCAGTTCCGGACGAGGTCGTCGGTCGCGGCTTCCTCCTTGTAGCGTGCGATGTCGGTCAGGCAGATGTAATCGACGTCGTCCACGCCGAGCAGGCGGACCTCGCGCCTGAGCACTTCGATCTTCCTAGCCATGCGCCGCCTCCTTTCCGTCGCGCAGCAAGCGCCCGATCCCCGCCAACACCCCCGCCGCCTCCTCGTCCAGCGCGGCGATCTCCTCCAGAATCTCCTCGGGGCGGCGGAGGGCGGTTTCCTCGCCGCCGTTCGGGTTCTTCACCGAGAGGTCCCAGGTCGCCTCGTCGATTTCGGCGGCCTCGACGCTCCAGCTTTTCTCCGAATCGGCGAAGCCGGCTTGCAGCTCGACGAACTCGGCGAGGTCCTCGTCGTTCAGCGGGTTGGTCTTGCCCAGCTTGCGTCCGGGGTCGAGCTGGTAGTACCACACCCGCCGCGTCGGCTTCCCCTTTTCGAAGAAGAGCACCACGGTCTTCACCCCCGCCCCCTGGAAGGTGCCGCCGGGGCAGTCGAGCACGGTGTGGAGGTCGCAGCTCTGCAGCAGCTCGCGCCGCAGGGCGACGGAGGCGCGGTCGGAGTTCGAGAGGAAGGTGTTCTTGATGACCACGGCGGCGCGTCCCCCCGGCCGCAGCAGGCGCATGAAATGCTGGAGGAAGAGGAAGGCGGTCTCGCCCGTCTTCACGGGGAAGTTCTGCTGCACCTCCTTGCGCTCCTTGCCGCCGAAGGGCGGGTTCGCGAGCACGAGGTCGTAGCGCTCGCTCTCGGGCAGGTCGGGGTCGTGGTCGGCGAGGGTGTTGCCGTGAACCACGTTCGGCGCCTCGACCCCGTGGAGGATGAGGTTCATGATCGCGATGACGTAGGCCAGCGACTTCTTCTCCTTGCCGTATAGGGTGCGCCGCTGCAGGGTCTCGAGCTGCGAGGCGGTGAGCCGCTCGCCGCCGTTTCCGTCGGCTCCGTGGCGCAGGTAGTCGTAGGCCTCGCAGAGGAAGCCGGCCGAGCCGCAGGCCCCGTCGTAGATCCGCTCGCCGATCCGGGGGCGCATCACCTGGATCATCGCGCGGATGAGGGGGCGCGGGGTGTAGTATTCGCCGCCGTTGCGCCCGGCGTTGCCCATGTTCTTGATGCGGGTCTCGTAGAGGTCGGAGAGCTCGTGCTTCTCCTTCTGCGAGCGGAAGCGCAGCCCGTCGACGAGGTCGAGGGCGTCGCGTAGCGAGTAGCCCGAGGCGAACTTGTTGGTGATCTCGCCGAAGATCTCCCCGATCTTGTACTCGATGGTGTCGGGCGCGGCGGCGCGGGCCTTGAAGCCCTTGAGGTAGGGGAAGAGGTCGCCGTTCACGAACTCGACGAGGTCCGGCCCGGTGAGGGCGCGGTCGTGGTCGGGGCTGCCGTCGGCCTTCTTCGGCGCGGCCCAGGCGGACCAGCGGTGCGCCTCGTCGAGGAGGGGTTCGTAGCCGCCCCCGACGAGCCCGGCGCGCTGCGCCTTCTCCTGCTCGAGGTCGTCGAGGTATTTCAGGAAGAGCAGCCAGGAGGTCTGCTCGGTGTAGTCCAGCTCGGAGGAGCAGCCTGCCTCCTTCCAGAGGACGTCGTCGAGGTTCTTGAAGGTCTGTTCGAACATGGGGGGCGGGGATCCGACAGGGTAGCGTCGGCGATCGAACAGGGTTTACCCGAAGACCCAAGAGGGTGCAACGTCGAAGTCAGACATCTCCACAGCTCCATCGCTCCACCCCCGCACCCCCGCACCCATCACTCCACCCCGAGCATCCGGGCGATTTCGCGCAGCTCGCCGGGCTTCAGCTTCTGGACGCGGCGGTCGTAGGTGATCAGTCCGTTGATCTCGCCTTCGACGTCGGTGGTCTGGGTGTAGATGCCGGCGGCGATGCCCTGTTCCTTGAGTTCGGCGAGGATGCGGATGGACTCGCGGTAGCGCTCGCGCCATTCCGACTCGTTCTCGGGCAGGCCGCCGTAGCCCCAGTTGTTGACGTTGGGGTTCCAGAGGTGGCCCTCGACGGGAAAGCCGTGCCCGCCGAACTCGCCCACCGCTTTGACGAAGCCGTCGAAGCGTCCGCCCTCGCCCAGCTCGAAGGGGAAGCCGGGATGCGGATACTGGTGGTGGTCGACGACGTGGCCGACGGGAAACCAGTTGCCTCCGCTGGCGACGTTGACCTGGCGCGAGGGGTCGCGCTGCACGAGCCATTCGCCGACCGCGGCGGTGCGGTGCTGGCCCCACGCTTCGTTGAAGGGCACCCACTGGACGATGCTGGGATGGAATCCGAGCACGTCGACCATGCGCTCCAGTTCGGCCATGAACTGGGCGTGCGCCGGGTCGGGCCAGACCGCCTCGGCAGGATCGGGCTGGAGACGGGTCCACTTGGGGCTGCTGTGGTCGCCTTCGCGCTTCTTCCCCGTGCCCGAGCTGACCTGGTCCTGCCACACCAGCATGCCGATCCGGTCGCAGTGGGTGTAGTAGCGGCGCGGCTCGACCTTGATATGCTTGCGGATGGTGTTGAAGCCGGCCGCCTTGAGGAACTCGACGTCGGAGACCATGGCGGCGTCGGAGGGCGGGGTGAGCAGGCCGTCGGGCCACCATCCCTGGTCGAGGACGCCCCAGTGGAAGATGGGCTCGCCGTTGAGGTGAAAGCGCAGGTGGCCGTCGGCGTCCTCGGCCACGGTGGTCTCGCGGAAGGCGAAGTAGGTCTCGACGACGTCGTCACCGTATTCGATGCGCAGATCGTAGAGGGTGGGGCTGTCGGGGGACCAGAGCTGCGGGTCGGGGATCGACATCTTCTGCGGCAGGCGGGTCCCTTCGTATTCGAACACGGTCTCGCCCGCGAGCGAGGCGACCACTTTCGTCGGAACGGACTCCTCCGAACCGGTCGCGTCGATTGCGAGCTCGACCTCGCCGTCGAGCGAGGCGTGGAAGAGGACTCCGTCGATGCGGACCTCGGGCACATCCTCCATCCACACGGTCTGCCAAATCCCGGAGACAGGCGTGTACCAGATGCCGCGGGGGTTCAGCACCTGCTTGCCGTGGAGCTGGTAGCCGGTGTCGGTGGCGTCGGTGACCCGCACGAGTAGAGTGTTCTCGCCGTCCTTCGCCGCGTCGGTGATGTCGAAGGAGAAGGGCAGGTTGCCGCCGGTGTTCGAGCCGATCTCGACGTCGTTGACCCAGACGGTGCATTCGTAGTCGACGGCCTCGAAGTTCAGCAGGAGCCGCCTTCCTTCCTTCGGCTCCGCCGCAAAGCTGCGCCGGTACCAGAGCGCGTCGTCGGGGGTGAAGCGGCGCTCGACCCCGGAGAGCGGGGCCTCGATGGCGAAGGGCACGAGGATCTCGCCGTCCCAGTCGCCGAGCGGGGGCGCCGAGGAACTCTTTTTGGTGACGGCATAGTCCCAGAGGCCGTTCAGATTGGTCCAGTTCTCGCGGCGCAGAGCGGGGCGGGGATATTCCCGCCAGACGTTTTCGGGGGTGACCTGCTCGCCCCACTCGGTGCGCATCGGCACCTTCGGCACGATGGTCTCGACGGAATGGGAGAGGAGTCGGGCGTTGAGCTGGTTGGGGATCTCGTAGTTGCCCACGGCGTCGGGGACGTCGCCGCCGACGAACATGCCCTTGACCGGGTCCTTCGGAAAAAGCCCGGGGGAGGGCATGCGGGCGACTTCGTCGCCGTTGACCACGAGGACCATGTCTTCTTCCCCGAGAGTGGCCACGACCTCGGTCCGACCGCGGACCGGGTCGGGGCCGGAGAGCTCGGTCAGCTTGCCTTCGAGGCGCACCGAAAAGACGGGCCGGCCGTCTGCGAAGTGCAGCACGTAGCCGAAGCGGTTGCCGCCGTGGACCACCGCGACGCCGTGGGGCCGGGGATGGCGCACCGTCGCCGAGACGGTGAAGGGCCGGCCCGCCACCACTGGGGGATCGGGAACGGGGGTGCCCTGGCGGCGCTGGGCGGCGCGGGCCGGAGGCTGGTTCTCGTCGCGCGGGTAGACGCCCGCCCGGGCCGCCCAGGCCTCCCACTGCGCGGCGAGTTCGGCGACTTTTTCGGGATGCTCGGCGGCGAGGTCGTGCAGCTCGGTGCGGTCGGCCTCGAGATCGTAGAGCTCCCAGCGCTTTTCCTGGGTGCCCTCGACGGTGGCGACGCCTTCGCCGACGAGCTTCCAGCGGCCGTCGCGGATGGCGGCGTTGGTCTCGTGCTCGGCGTAGAGCGGTTTTCCGCGCCCGAGCGGTTCTCCGGCGAAGGCCGGCCGCAGCGAGACGCCGTCGAGCTGCACGGTCTTCTCGCCGCCGCGTTCCGCCGGATACTCCGCCCCGGCCACGTCGAGCAGGGTGGGCATGATGTCGATGATCTGTCCGGGCTCGGTGTACCAGTCTTCGCGCGGCGAGATCTTCGCGGGCCAGTGGAGGAAGAAGGGCGTCGCTGCGCCTCCTTCGTGGAGGTAGTGCTTGTAGAGGCGGAAGGGAGTGCTGCCGGCGTTGGCCCAGGCCTCGCCGTAGCTGTTGTTGTGCTCTTCGTTCCGTTTTTCGGGATCGAGGAACTCGCCGCGGCCGAGCATGCCGCCTTCCTGGCAGGCGCCGTTGTCGGAGAGGAAGAGGATCAGGGTGTCCTCGAAGACGCCCTTTTCCCGGAGAAAGCCGACGAGCTTGGCGAGGTTCTGATCGACGCGGTCGACCATCGCGGCGAAGACGGCCATCTTCAGGTCGAGTTCGTCGCGCTGCTCGTCGCCGAGCGAGTTCCAGTCGGGAATGCCCTCGGTCTTGGGGGACAGCTCCCATTGCTCGTCGATCAGCCCGAGTTCGATCTGGCGGCGGTAGCGGGAGTAGCGCAGATCGTCCCACCCCGCCCGGTATTTGCCGCGGTATTTGGCGATGTCCTCCTCGTGCGCTTGCAGGGGCCAATGCGGCGCGGTGTAGGCCAGGTAGAGGAAGAAGGGGTCGTCGGGGCGCTTCTGGGTGTGCTCGTCGAGGAAGCCGATGGCGTGGTCGGTGAAGGCGTCGGTGGTGTAGAAGGGCCGGTCGGTGGTGCTGGCGGGGGAATCGACCGGGTCGTTGTCGAGGGTCATGCCGCGGGGAGGCACGGGGTGGAAGAAACGGGTCGCCCCGCTGAGGCAGCCGAAGTAGCGGTCGAAGCCGCGCTGTAGGGGACGGTCCTCGAGACGGTGCTGCCCGAGATGCCATTTCCCGGTCATGTAGGTGCCGTAGCCGGCCGGCTTGAGGGCCTCGGCCAGGGTCACGCAGCGGTCGTTGAGATGGCCCTGGTAGGCGGGCGGGGCGCCCTCGCCGCGCTCGCGGTCGGGCTCTGAGGTCATCCAGCCGATGCCCGCCTCGTGCGGATGCAAGCCCGTGACGAGGCTGGCCCGCGTCGGACAGCATCGGCCCGAGTTGTAGAATTGGGTGAAGCGGACCCCGCCGCGGGCGAGGGCGTCGAGGGTGGGCGTCTCGATTTCGCCGCCGTGGTAGCCGAGGTCGGAGAATCCCAGATCGTCGACCATCACGAGGACGATGTTGGGGCGTTCGGCGGCGCAGAGCGGCGAGAGCGGGGCGAGCGGGGCGAGCGGGGCGAGCGGGGCGAGGAGCCCGGCGATCAGGGCGGAGAAGAGGGCGCGGGGATTCATGGTCGGGGGCCTGGAGAGGGGTGGGGGAGATCCCGGCGGATTGCGAACTGCGTCGTGCGGGAGGAGGCTCTGCCATCGCCGCCGGCCCGCCGCAGGTCCGCTCCGCCTTGGGTTTTCGGAAGAACCCGTTCCCGTCGCCCCGGCCCCCCTCGTCCGCAACTGGCGGCATTGGAGGATTCGGACGCGATTTTTAAGGGATCGGCGGAGGTCCTTGAGATCCTCGGGACCGTCGCGCACGCCGGTGCGGTCGGGGGAGTCTGCGAAAAAAAAAACGAACAACCCGGCTGACCAGCGCAGGAAAAACCCCCGTAAAACCTGCAAAAGACTTGTGGTCAACCGGGTTGCCGTTTTTGGTTTCAACCCTTAGTCATCCGGTCTAGGACCGTCTGACGAAAGACAATAAAGCAGTCGCCGTGCCAACACCGAAAAAGAAGAACGAAAAAATGAGCGATTTTCCGAGCGATTCCTTCCTCGTCCGGCCCGCCGCCCGCGGAGACCTCGGCGAGCTCCTCGCCATGATCCGCGAGCTGGCCGAATTCGAGCACCTGCTCGACCAAGTCACCGCGACCGAGGAAGACCTCGCCGCCTCCTTCTTCGGCGAAAGGCCCGCGGCGGAGGCGCTCGTGGCCGAGGCCGTCGGCCCCGGCGGATCCGGGCTGGTCGGCTACGCCGTGTTTTTCTCCAGCTTCTCCACCTTTCTCGGACGCGCCGGCGTCTGGCTCGAAGACATCTACGTGCGCCCGCCCCACCGCCGCAAGGGTTGCGGGCAGGCCCTGCTCAAGGCGGTCGGGGCCATCGCCAAAGAGCGCGGCGCCGGTCGCTACGAGTGGACCGTGCTCGACTGGAACGAAAACGCCATCGCCCTCTACCGCCGCATGGGCGCGCAGGTCCTGCCGGAATGGCGCATTGTCAGGATGGACCGTCGCGGCCTCGGCCAACTCGACCAACTCGACCAAGCATGAGCATCGCCGACAATCTCGCCCGCGTGCGTGCCGCCATCTCCGCCGCCGCCCGCGACAGCGGCCGCGATCCCGACACGGTCCGCCTCGTCGCCGTCTCCAAGACCTGGCCCGCCGCCGACGTCGCCGAGGCCGCTGCCGCAGGGCAGACCGTCTTTGGCGAAAACCGCGTCCAGGAGCTGCTCGGCAAGATTCCCGAATCGCCCGAGGGGCTCGAGTGGCACCTCATCGGCCACCTCCAGGGGAACAAGGTCCGCAAGGTGCTGCCCGTCTGCGCTCTCCTCCACAGCCTCGACTCCCTCGAGCTGGCCCGGCAGATCGACCGCATCGCCGGCGAGCTAGGGATGCGTGCCCGCTTGCTCGTGCAGGTGAACGTCGCCGGCGACGATGCCAAGTATGGATTTTCCCCGGCCGCGCTCGAGGAGTGCTTCGACGAGATCGCCGCGATGCCCCGCCTCGAGCCGTGCGGACTCATGACCGTGCCCCCCTACGAGGACGATCCCGAAGCCGTCCGGCCCCATTTCGCGGCCTTGCGCCGGCTGCGCGACCGCTTGCAGCAGGCGCATGGCCTGCCTCTGCCAGAGCTCTCCATGGGCATGAGCCATGACTACCCCGTGGCCGTCGCCGAAGGCGCCACCCTCGTGCGGGTCGGCACCTCGGTCTTCGGCCGTCGGGACTACCCCGCCTGAGCACGGAGGCCCCCTCGCAGCGGCGGCTTGCGGGCGGCGGGCGGCCGCGTTTGGCTCAGCGGATTTCCTGGCGGATGTCGCCCGGGCGCATCACCGAGCGCAGCGAGACCTCGGCCTCGCGTTCCTGCCCAAGCCATTCCAGCAGCACCGCGACGCGGTTGCCGCCTCCAACGAGGCGGGTCACGATCGTCTTCAGCCCCCGCATCGCCCCGTCGGTGACGACGATCTCGTCGCCGGGCGAGATCTCCGGCCGGATCACGCGGATGGCGTCGTCGGCCTCCGGAAACTCCCCGCGCAGCTCCTCGATGTAGGAGGCATGGATCTCCGGATAGAAATCGGCGAAATGCAGCACCCCGGTGACCCCGTGCGTCGCCTGCACCGCGCGCAGGTCGCGGGCGAGGTCGAAGCGGGCGAAGAAGTAGCCGGGGAACAGAGCCTCGACGAACCAGACCCGGCCCCGCCGCGTCGCCTTCTCGTAGCGGATGCGAGGGCAGAAGACCTCGTCGAGGTTGGCGAACTGGCGCAGATTGCGCGCGGCGATGTGCTCGCCCTTCGGTCGGGAGCGCACGCAGAACCAGCCGGATTCGGAATCGCGATCAGGAGACATTTCTGGCAAAAACGCAACCTACGCGAGGTCCGTCCCCGCGACAACGCCCGATCCGCCGCCGGGGCGACAGAGTCGGGTCGGCGAGGGGGGGAGGGGTTGGGTTGCCCCGCCCGGCCGGGAAGATGGTTGCCCGGGTGACGCGGCCCTGTTCGGTCCTCATCTCCGCCGCCTTTCCCGGCAAAGGAGCGCCATGCGGCGGATCCTCCTCCGGCCCTTGCGCTCGGGCCGGTTCGCCGTTACCAATCTCGCTCCGCCCGCCCCGACGGATTTCCAACCCCATGCCGAACACCGACCCTGCCCCGCCGACGCGGGCCATCGACTTCGCCACCGCCTCCTCCGACACGATCGCCGAGGACCGCCGCGCCGTCTTTCGGCGCCTCTTCGGCTACGTCGCGCCGATGAAGGGGCGCCTCCTCTGGGGGATTTTCTTCGGAGTCCTCGCGGGAGTCTTCAACGGCGTGCTCCTGCTCATCCTCAAGTCGATCTTCACCATCGTGCTGCCCGCCTCGCAGGGGGAGGAAATCAAATCCGTCTACCGCCCCTTCGAGGACCTCCATCTGCCCGGACTTGCCTCCTTCGAGCTGCCCGCCCCGCAGCTGCCGCCGGAAAAGGAATGGATCTTCGTCCTCGTCGTCTGCCTCTGCATCCCGCTCCTCCTTCTCGTGCGCGGAGTCTTCTACTTCCTGCACCAATACTGCATGCTCTGGATCAACCTCAAGGTGCTGCACCGGCTCCGCGCCGAGACCTTCGGCGGCCTCATGCGCCAGTCCCTCGCCTTCTACAACGCCGCCAAGCAGGGCGAGCTGATCCAGACCGTGGCCAACCAGACCCGCACCACCGCCGAGGCCGGCAGCCAGCTTCTCAGCGGCCTCATCCAGCACCCCGCCGCGATCCTCTCGATCGTCTGCATGGTCACCATCATGGATCCGCTCTACACCTTCGGAGCGCTCTTCGTCTTCCCCCTCTGCATCGTGCCCGTCGCCCTCATCAGCCGCAAGGTCCGCAAGGCCGGTGGGCGCGAGGAACAGGAGGCCGCCGGGCTGATGGTCACCCTGCACGAAAGCTTTTCCGGCATCCGCCTCGTCAAGGCGCACGGCCGCGAAGACTACCAGATCGACCGCTTCAACGAGGGCAGCCACCGCATCAACAAGTTCATCATGCGCTGGCGCAAGGCGATGGAGATCTCCACCCCCATGGTCGAGATCGTCGGCTCACTCGGCATCGCCCTCGGTATGGTCTACGCGTGGTGGGCCCAGATCCGGCCCGAGACCTTCGTCACCATCAACCTCGGCCTCGTCAGCATCTACCCCCACGCCAAGATGCTCAGCCGCATGCAGGTGCAGATGCAGAAATGCTACGTCGCCGCGGCGAAGGTCTTCGGCTACATCGACGCCCGCGCCGACGTCGAGGACCGTCCCGGCGCCGTCGCGATCTCCGGCTGCCGCGGCGAAATCGAGCTGCGCGACGTGCGCTTCTCCTATGGCGAGGAGGTCGCGGCGCTCGACGGCGTCTCCCTGCGGTTCGAGCCGGGGCGGAGATACGCGCTCGTCGGCCAGAGCGGATCGGGCAAGTCGACCCTGCTTTCCCTCGTGCTGCGGTTCTACGACGTCGACGGCGGCGCCATCCTCGTCGACGGCCGCGACATCCGCGACTGCACCCAGACGTCCCTGCGCGACCAGATCGGCTTCGTCAGCCAGGAAACTTTCCTCTTCCACGACACCATCCGGAACAACCTCCGCTACGGGCGCCTCGACGCCAGCGACGCCGAGATCGAGCGCGCCGCCCGGCTCGCCCACGCCCACGACTTCATCCTCGCCCAGCCCCGGGGCTACGAGACCGTGCTCGGCGACAAGGGCTGCACCCTCTCGGGCGGCCAGCAGCAGCGACTCTCCATCGCCCGCGCCATCCTGCGCGACGCCCCCATCCTCTTCCTCGACGAGGCCACCTCGGCCCTCGACTCCGAGTCCGAGCGCGCCATCCAGGAAGCGATCGCCGAGCTTTCCCGCGGCAAGACGGTCGTGGCCATCGCGCACCGTCTCTCCACCGTGCTCGACTCCGACGAAATCGTGGTGATGTCGCAGGGCCGCGTCCTCGACATGGCCCCGCACGAGGTGCTCCTCTCCCGTTGCGACGAATACCGCCGCCTCCACCGGCTCCAGTTCGCCGAGGGCTGAAGGATCCCGGAGCTCTCCGCCCGGCTCAGGCCAGCTCCGCGCCCATCGCCACCGCCGCCGCCAGGCCGGTTTCGATGGCCCCTCCGATGCGGCCGCTCCCCACGAGGCAGTCGCCTGCGAAATAGAGGCCGCAGTCCGCCGCACGCTTCATCGCCCGCGTCTCCGCCGCCTCCAGCGGCAGGGCGTAGCGCCACCGCTGCACGTCGCTCCACCGGGGCGGGGGCAGCCCGCGCCCGAGCAGCTCCGCCACCACCGCCGCCGCCCGGTCCGCCACCCCCGCCGCAGCCACCTCGTAGTGCCGACGCGTCCATGCGGGCGAGAGCTGCACGACGAAAAGCGACTCCCCCTCCGGAATGCGCCCGGGCTTCCGGTTCTCGTGCGAGACCCACGCCGCGTCGTGGCCGCGGTCCGCATTCACCAGCGCATAGGCGTCGCCGGGCAGGGCCAAGCGGCCTTCGAAATTCAGCGCCACCGAGAACTGCGACGCATAGCGAACCCCGCCGAGCTCCTCGATCAAAGCCGAACGCGGAGGCTCCGGCAGATCGCTCGCCTCCAGCAGCTCGGCCGTCTGCGGAGCCGGTGGAGTCAAGAGCAATGCCGCGAAGCCTTCGCCCCCGCCCCCGTCCTCGGTCTCCACCTGCCAGGTTCCCCGGGAACGCTCCAGCCGGGAGACCCTCGACCCGTTCAAAACCGAAAAGCGACCCGTCGACGCAAGCAATTTTCCCAGCGTGCTGATGCCTTCCCGATAGGTCCAGCGCGACGGGGAACGTCCGCCGCCCGTCTCCGGCAGGACCACGCCGTCGCGGTCGAAGGCCAGCACCGCCCCCGGAATGCGGCAAAGGCCCTCCGTCGGCAAAGTTTGGAAGAGCAGTCGTGCCACCTCGTTGCTCTCCACCTTCATGTAGTTCGCGCCGATGTCGTAGCGGCATCCCTCGCGCGTGCGCGAAGCGGCCCGTCCCGAAAGGCCGCGACTCTTCTCGAAGACCGAGACTTCAAACCCCGCTTCCCCTAGGGCATGGGCGGCGGCGAGACCCGAGAGGCCCGCCCCGACGATGGCGATTCGCTTGCTTTGCACGGAACAAGTTACGCCTCGTCGCGCCGATCCGGCCCGAAGTTCAGCCGGTACCTTCCTCCGTCGCTTGCGCGCGCAGATCCCGCAGCGAACGGAGATCTCCGAAGTCCGCCCCCCGCATCCGCCGAGCACCGCTCGTGCGCTTCGGACCTGTGCGCCCTTCGGCCTTGAGCCGCGCGAACACCCCGTCCACGAACCCCGCCGACCCGATCACCGCGCCGTCGCTGAAGTAGCGGACCTTCTGCCGCAGGGCTTGCGCCAGCGGCATCGCCCCGCCCGCCTCCGTCACCCGGTCGCACTCCTCCACCGCAATTCCCGCACGCCCACCTTCCCCCGTGATCTCTTCGGGCTCTTGCTCGCGACCGTCCGAGTAGAGCAGCAGCCGGTAGCGGGCCTGCACCTCGGCCCAGTCCGGCAGGCGCACGGCGTTGCCACTGCCCTCGGCGCCGGGATGCTCCAGACCCTCCCTCGTGATCGAGATCAGGCCCGCTCGCGCCTTCTCCGCCCCCTTGCCCGCGCCGCAGGCTTCCCCGTAGCCGCTCCAGCGGTAGTCCTCCGGCTTGGTCACCAGCCCCGCACGCACGGGATTCAGGTCGATATACGCCGCCACCGTCCGTAGTGTGGTCTCCCCGCCCTCCAGCAGCACGCTTTTGAACCGAGCCTCCCACAGAGTTCCGACCCGGTCGTTGCGTCGGTTGTAGAAGACCGAGACCCGCTGCTTCAGCTCCTTCAAAAACACCGACAAATCGAAGCGCCTGCGCTCGTAGCGCTCCAGAATCCGCCGCTCCCAGCCCAGATTTCCCGAGCGCTGCGCCTCCGCCAGCTCCCTCGCTACTTGTTCCACCACTACCTCGTCATAG
>SLGN01000440.1 GCA_007123695.1 Verrucomicrobiales bacterium | reverse complement strand
GCGGCGCATCACCCTGCCATTGCGACAAATCGGCGAGCCCGCCGGGTTGCGGGACGTCCAGCGCCAGAGCGTAGGGCCCCAACAGCCCGGCCTGCTCGATCGCCTGCGGCGCCCCGCTGCCCCGGTAGGCGGCGGGCCGGTCTGCCGTGACGAGGACCAAGGGCACGCCCGCATAATGCGCCTCCACCGCCGCCGGCAGCAGTTCGGCCGCCGCCGTGCCCGAAGTCGTCAGCACCGCCGCCGGCGCTCCCGTCCGCTTGGCCAGACCGAGGGCGAAAAAGGCCGCCGCCCGCTCGTCGAAATGATGCCGCACCCGCAGCCCCCCGGTCTCCGCCCGCGCCAGCAACGAGGCCACCAGCGGCGCGTTGCGAGCCCCCGCGCAGACCACCCAGTCGCGCACCCCCAGCCCGGCGACGTGCCCGAGGACCGACCCGGCGAGGATGGCGTTGGGGCTCATGTCAGGATCCTTCACACCCCGAGTAGGGATTTCACCGAGTTGCGCTTCAGGGCCAGCTCGCGCCATTCGCGGTCGAAGCGGCTGCCCTCGACCAGGCCCACTCCGCTCGGCAGAAAGACGTCGCGACCGTCCCACGAGAGATTCCGGATCGCGACGAGGACCTGGAAAAAGCCTTCGTGGTAGGCCCCGAAAGGCGCCCCGAAATGCTCCGGCACGCCGAGGCGGCGGCGGTATTCGAAAAGCCGCCGCAGCGCCCCCTCCCCCCGCGGGCAGGCCCCGAGCGCCGGAGTCGGATGCAGCACCCGCACGAGCGCGTCGAGGTCCGGCGAGGGCTCCGCGAGCCGCACCCGCAGCCGGGTCAGGAAATGGATCATCGAGCCCAGATCGAGCAGAGTGCGCGGCTCGCGCTCGACCCTACCGAAGGGCGCCAGCAGCTCCTCCAGATAGTCGGCGACCAGCTCGTGCTCGCGGATCTCCTTGGGATCGTCGGGAAAGTCGACCAGCTCGTGCCGCGGCGAGGTGCCCGCCAGCGCCATCGTCTCCAGCACGCCGTCGCGCACCGTGAAGAGCTGCTCGGGCGTCGCCCCGACGAGGCCCGCCCCGCCCTCGAGAAAGCCGTAGCCCCAGAGCGACTCCGGCGCCGCGTTCACCGCCTTCACCAGCGCGGCCGGCTCGCCGCGGTGGAGGATGCCGCGCTCGGTCAGCACCGGCACCGATTTCTTCAGCCGGCCCTCCCGGATGAGCCCGAGAATTTCGTCGAAGATTTCCCGCACCCCACCGTCGCCGAGGCCCGACCAGGCGATCTCGGGCAGCGGAGTGGCCCCGTTTTCGGCCAGCAGCACCCGCAGATCGTCCGTCTCGAAGACCCGCGTCGGCACCTGCCAGGGCCGGGAGTCGGAAAGGTCGAAGCGGTTGCGGTAGAACGCGGTCCCCCCGTCCGGCGGCGGTGCCGTACACGCCTCGAAGGGCCCGATGCCGCAGAGATAGCGACCGGGCGCCAGTTTGATGAAGGCGAAATCGTCCATTCGGGCGTGGGGTGGAGGAGGCGTGGAGCGGGGTGCGAAAAGGGAGGCGCGGGTAGGCCGTGCCCGAGCGGAACGGACTGCCGGGGCGGGCATTCTCTACCAAGGGAATACGGACTTGGCAAATGCCGGGACGCGGGAGCGCGACGGACGAGTCCCACCCTTCCGGATCACGGCGGCGTCGGCTCCGTCACCACGCGCGCCCTCACCACGATCGCCGTGCCTCCGGCGGACGGGTTTTCCGCCCCCAGGAAACGGCGGTTGAATTCCTTGTCCGCTCCGGCGAAACCCCGGATGCGTCCGACTTCGCCGTTGCGGACCTCCATCACGCTGTGGAACTGCTTCAGATCGACCGTCTCGGGGCTGGCCTCGCTGTCTTCCAGTTCGATCTCGAGCCGGGGCATCAGGTCCAGATGCACCGCCCCCGCCGCGACCCGCGGCCGCAGCACCAGCGATGTGCCGATGCGGGTGTCCGCCGACACCGGCAGGGCGACTCCCGCCCCCTCCACGAACGAAGCGAAGAAACCGGGCTCCGCCACCCTCTCCGCGACCGGCAACGCGTCCACCCTTCCGGCCACGAAGACGCCGGAGCCGTGCTGCACGACTCCCTCGAAGGCGCTCCTCTCCGTGTCCAGCTCGAGCGAAATCGAGCCGTCCGAACGGATCGTGCCCACCGCCTCGCTGGTGACGCCGACCCCGCGCGTCCGAAAGCTCCGCGGCGTCGCCGGGACAGCCACCACGGCGCCATTCGGACCCGCGATGATCCGGGCCGGCGCGAAAGCCCCCGGAAAGGGAAACTGCCGCGCCCCCACGACCGAGTTTCCCTCGGCCGGAATCGCCGTGACGAACCGGAAATCGAGCGCGACCCCGGGCTGGGGCAGCTCGGCGACCGCGAGGGCTTCCTCCGCCGCGAGGATCCCGTCGGGCAGGTCGATGACAAGCACCGCCCCCTGCTGCGGCAGCATCACGAAGCGTCCCCGCGGCGTCAGCGCCCCCTCCAGGACCGGGCGCACCGCCTCGATCGGGGCGAAGGCCACATCGATCTCGCGCTTGACCGTTTCCTGCCCGGAAACCATCGAAAATCCGCCCGGCCCGATCGCAAGGCAGACCAAACCGAAAACGGCGGAGCGGAGCCTGACGCGCCTGCGCATAGCCGGGATCATCGCACAAACAGCCCGCAACGGAAAGCCGAAACGTGGTCAAGCAATCTCGTCCGAAATCTCGGCGAGGGCTTCCCCATTCGAGGGGATGGACTCGTAGATCGACTTCGACAGCACGCCGAAGGCGGCGTCGCCGAACTCCTTGTCGTCCATGTAGCGGGTGACGATCTTGTCGTTTTCGGAGATGCGCTGGATCATCAATTCCTCGATCATCTGCCGGAGCCCGATCTCGTCGCCGAGCTTCACTAAAACCGTCATGCGCACCTCCATCGGAATCGGGTTCGAAATCGAAATCGAAATCGACTCCTTGCCGCGCATTCGCGAAAATCCGTGCCCATTCGTGGTCCCACCCCTCGCAGCCGCCGCTCTCGCCATATCTAAGGAACTCCGACCACACATCGCCCCCCGGCGCCGCGGCGCGCCTACCCCAGCTTCACGTAGGCCGCGAGGCCCTGGCGGCCGCCCTCGCGGCCGAAGCCGCTCTCCTTGTAGCCGCCGAAGGGGCTGGTGGGATCGAAGCGGTTGTAGGTGTTGGCCCAGACGACGCCGGCCTTGAGCTGCGAGGCGATCTTGAAGATGCGGCTGCCTTTTTCGGTCCAGACGCCGGCGCTGAGTCCGTAGCAGGTGTCGTTGGCCTTCTGCACGGCCTCGGAAGGGGTGCGGAAGGTCATCACCGCGAGGACCGGGCCGAAGATCTCCTCGCGGGCGATGCGGTGGGCGGAGGCGACGCCGGTGAAAAAGCAGGGGCGGTGCCAGTAGCCGGTCTCGGGCAGGGGGCAGGCGCTCTCGTGCAGCTCGGCGCCCTCGGCCTGGCCGGCG
>SLGN01000727.1 GCA_007123695.1 Verrucomicrobiales bacterium | reverse complement strand
GTTCTCCGGCACGCGGACGACGAGCGGGATGTGGAGGCTGGTTTCGTAGAGGTAGCCTTTGCTGCGGGGCATGACGCCCCCGTGGTCGCCGAAGTAGAAGATGAAGGTGTCCTCGAGGAGCCCGTCTGCGGCGAGGGCGGCGACCGTCTCGCCGACGATTTCGTCGATGCGGGTCATGCGGTCGAGGTAGCGGGCCCGGGTGTAGCGGAACAGCGGCGTGTCGGGATAGTAGGGCGGCAGGACGACGGCGGCGGGGTCGTGCTCGGTCGGTTCCGTGCCGACCAGCGCTTCGTCGAAGTGCAGGCTGCTCTCGTGCGAGACGGTGTGGGTTTCGAAGTGGAAGAAGGGCTGCCCGGGGTCGGGGCGGTTCCGCCACGAGGCCCCGCGCGAGGAATCGTCCCAGATCCCGGGGACTTTGGCGAAGTTGTAGTCCTCCTTCGACTGGTTCGTGGTGTAGTAGCCCGCTTCGCGAAGGTGGGCGCTGAAGGGGAGGTGGCCTTCCGGGAGCGTTGCCGGGGCGAGGCGGCGGTGGTATTGCAGGGCGAGCCGGGGCGCGAGCCGCGAGGTCGCGAGGGTGGATCGGGCCACCGAGCAGACCGGCGCGTTGGAGAAGGCGCGGGTGTAGAGGATGCCCTCGGCGGCGAGGGCGGCGATGTTTGGCGTATCGGTGCCGTCGGGGTCGAACAGATTGAGGTAGTGCGTCGAATTGTCCTCCGAGACGATCCAGACCACGTTGGGACGGTCGGCCCCCGCAGCCGTCGTCGCTGCCGCGAACACAGCGGGGAGCGTGCAGAGGAGGAAGATGCGGGCGGGAATCAGTGGGGACATGGACCTTCCGATGCCATTGCCGCGGCCATCCGTCAACCGCCGCGAAGCGGCCCGTGCCGAGGCGGCCGGCGTTCCTTCAGGGACGGGAATCGAGCTGGAAGACCTGCCCCGAGACGTGGGGCATCGTCGCGATCCACTGCACCGCCCGGGCGGCTTCTGCGGGGGTGTTGAAGCGGCCGAGGACATGGCGTGCGAGGGCCGCCTCGCGCGCCGGGTCGGGAAGGGAGGCGGTCATCGGTGTTTCCAGAAATCCGGGCAGGACGCAGTTGACGCGGATCCCGGCGGGACCGAGTTCGCGGGCGAGGCTTTTCGTCAGGCCGACGAGACCGGCCTTCGATGCGGCGTAGGCTGCTTGGCCGACCGAAGGGTGTTCGGCGGCGTAGGAGCCGATCTGGACGATGCCCGCACCTGGCTCCATACGTGCGGCGGCAGCCCGGGAGCAGAGGAAGGCGCCCTTGAGGTTCGCATCGACGACCTTGTCCCACAGACCGGATCCGAGTCGGGCCACGAGCGAATCACCCGCGAGACCGGCGTTGTTCACGAGCACGGCGATGCTCCCGAGCCGGGAAAAGAAAGCCTCCACCGAGGCGGCTGCGGCGACATCGAGTTCGTCCCGCCCAGGAGCGAGGACTTCGTAGCCGGTCGCCGTGAACGCCTCGGCGATGGCCGATCCGAGCGCGCCGCAGCCTCCGGTGACGACGGCGATCTGTGCGTCCACGGGATAAAGAGTAGAGAAGGGCAGGGGAGAGCGGGGCGGCACCGGACCGCCTAGGGGAAGGCGGCGCCCGCAGCGGTGGGATCCTCGGGCTCTCCCTTTTCGGGCGCCGTGGCACCGGGATCGAGGACGACCGCATGGGGCTCGTAGCGGATCCGCGTGCGGCTCATCTGACCGACATATTTCACGATCTCGCTCATCGGCACGTTGCGGAGCGAAAGGGAAATCTTCGTCTCGTCGCGCTGCTCGACGGAGCCCTTGTAGATGAAGTTAACCGTCGTCTCGCCGCCGGTCAGCTCCAAGGCCCGGGCAGCGAGGTAGTCGAGGACGTCGCCGAGCGGCGTCTCGCTGAGGTTGACCTCGGGAAAGACGATTTTCGCGAGTTTCGCCTCGAGATTGTTCTGCGGACCGGCGTTCTCGGCGATGGCCTTGCGGCAGCGGGCCGCGTAGCTGCGAGCGTAGACGAAGTTCGGCTGCGCCCGCAGGACGGCGTCGAAATGGGTGAGAGCCTCGGCGTAGTTGCCTTGGTTGAAGAGCTTCACCCCCTCGTTGTAGCGTTGCTGGGCGGTATTCTGCGCCGTCAGCAGCGGGGTGAAGAGCACGGAAAGGGCGAGGATGGCGAGCAAGGCGGGGAGTCGGAGAAGTCGGCTTTTCATGATCGGGTCGGGAGTTTTCAGGGTGATCGCGGACGCCGGTCCGCCACGGCCGGAGCGCCTTCCCGAAAGCGAAACGACGGGCGGCGAGGCGCCGCTGCATGAGGAAAGGCTATCAAATTTGCTAAGGAGTGTAAACGCAAATGCGTTCCTTTGAGAGGATTTGCCTCGTTTTTCCAACGCCTCGCCCATTTTAAAAATTGAGAATTTTTAAAATTTCCTCTCCGTTTCCGCCTTCCGCATCGGCGTGGTTGGACTTCGGGGGCTTCACGGGCTATAGGTGGGCGAAGCGAGTTTCAGCGCCCCCCCACGAAGCTATGGAGACAAACCGGATTTTCCGCGCCCCCGCATTCCAGACTCGGACCTCCTCGATTCGACGGCTCGTCGCCTTGCCCGGCGCCGCTGTCGCTCTGCTCGTCCCGTCACTTCCCGCCCAGCAGCCGCAGGCCGCCGCCTACCCCGTCGATCCGGCCGCATCCGCGGGAATGACTTCGGACCTTCCCAACGGGCTCACCTACCGGCAGGCCGAGATGATGCAAGTGCGCAGTTCGGCGCAGGGCGCGCAGGGCGATGCGGCGCTCGCCGCGATGGCGAGGGCCGCCGACCAGTCCACCGAGGAGCGCAACCGCGACGCGGCCCTGCAGAACGCCCGCGTGAACAAAGCCATCAAGGAGGACATGCGGAACCGACTGAAGTATGAGCATGTCGCGGCGACGCAGCGGAAAGTCGGACTCGGCGAAATGTCGAGCTGGGAGCAGAACGGGGGCGTGCGCGTGGAGCGGAACGTGCCCGACGCGTTTCTCCTTTCGCTGATCGAGGAAGAGGAGCAGGCTGCGGCCCAGGAGGGCAAGCGGAAGAAGGGCGGCGGTTTGTTCGGCGGCGGCCTGCCTGCGCTCCGTGCCCCGCAGATGCCGCGGATGCCCGCCTTGCGCCTGCCCTTCACCGGGGGTGGTTCCGGAGAGGACGGCGATGCGGGCGCCTACGCGCAAGCCACCGGAGGCGCGGCGCCGAGCGACACCAGCGAGCCCGTCTTTGCCCAGCGCTCCAGTTCCAGAGGCGCGGCGTCGAATCCGGCGCCCGCCGTTGCGCCGGCGGTGGCGAACACGAGTGCTCGCCCCGGTGTCGTGCCGCGAATTTCCGGAGCGGCCCTCGTCGATGGAAGGTCCCCGACCAACACCAGCGCCGCCCCCGACGAGCCCCCATCGTCGCCGTCGACGATCTCGTCGTCGGATCGCTCTCCCGGTCCCGAGCGCAGGCGTGGTTCGCTGTTCGCCTCGTCGAAGCCCGACGATTCGAATTTCGAAGCCCTCGTGCCGTCCTCCTCCCGCGAATCGTCGGGAGGCGGGTTCTTCGGCTTCGGTCGCCGAAAGCCGTCCTCGAGCGGTCCATCCATTGACTCCAGCCTGTTTCCCGAAAGCGCCCTGACCCAGGAGCCCCGTGGAGGCAGCCTGGCGAGTTCCTCGGGACGGAATTCCTCCACGTCCGAAGAAGCGGTCGAGCCCGATGCCACCGTCGATGTCGAACTGCCCTCGCGCACGGCCGAGAAACCACGTGGCGGCGGCTTCTCCCTGCCCAAGCCGAGCCTGCCCACACCTTCGCTTCCGAGTCTACCCAGCATTGCCCGTTCCGAGGGCGGCGGGGGCTCCGGTGCCACCGGCTACCACGTAGTCACGAACACGGCCCAGTTCATGGTCTACGGAGAGGATCGGATGCAGTCCGAGATTCGCGCTCTGCCGCAGGGCACCAGCGTCATGGTGACCAAGCCTGGCAGCCAGTGGGCCGGGATCCGACTCGACGACGGCACCGAGGGCATCGTCCAGAACAAGCACCTCAAGGCCGTAGGGAGCGGAGGCGGCGGCGAATTCGCCACCGGTCGCTGACGCCCCCTTCCTGGGTTCGCCGCAGGTAAGATCTAGGCATCCGGAATCTCCCGCACGATGAGATCTTCGGTCCGGCTGCTGCTGCTCGCCTGCGCGACCGTCGCGACGGCGACGCGTGCGGCGGAGACGATCGAGGTCGCCGGGGTACGGCACGAAGGGGCCGAAATGGTCGAAGTCTGCCGCGAGGGCCTCGTCTACCGGACTGGGGACGCCTATGTGGTGCTGCCTTGGAGCGGGGCCACGCCTGTGCAGATCTCCGCCGCGAAGACGAAGATGGGCGATGCCTTCGCCAACGCGCTCCACGGAGCGCTCTATGTGAAGGGAACAGTCTTCGAGGACACCCCCGACGGCGTCATCGTCCAGATTGATCTAGAAGAGATGGAGAGGGAGAAAGGCTCCGGTTACCGCAACGGGGCGAAGGTCGTCGGGGACAGTTTGGTCATCGTCCGGGATTTTCCCTCCGGATCGTCCCGCGAGGAGGGGGCGCCCGTCGAGCTCGTTGTTTTCGAACAGGGGACCCACACCTACGACCTAAAAATCGCGGTCAAGGAGATCCCTCGGCTTGTCGTGGCGAAGCCGCTCTGGACGATGGAGCAGGAGTGGAAGAATTCCGACGGGCAGGCGATGCAGGCGCGGGTCGTCGCGGTCAAGGACGGCAAGGTGATGTTCGAGAAGGCGGGCAACCGCTTCGTCTACGACTTGGACAGGCTCGACGGCGACGCGCGGAAGCGCATCGCGGAGATCGCGCCGAAGCTGGAAGGCTTTCCTCTGCCGTGACTTTTTGACGCCGGTTCGCCGGGTTCGGGAGGTTCCGAAGCCGTAGTCAAAAAGAAACGCCGGAGCGACCTGCGCCGCCCCGGCGTTTTCCGGGAGTGTCCTCCTCTGGCGGGAAGGATCGATCCAGTTCGGCTACGCTGGCTTATGCAGCATCGATACTTTCCTCTGACCCGCCGTTGCGGGCTTCGTTCACGACGAGCCGACGACCGCGGAACTCCTCGTCATCGAGGATGTCGATGGCGCGCTCGGCCTCGCCGATGGAACCCATTTCGACGAAGGCGAAGCCCTTCGACTGCTGCGTGCGCGGGTTGGTGACGACCTCGGCGCTGGTGACGTTTCCGATGCCGCGGAAGAGTTCCTCGAGGTCGGCCTCGCTCGTGGAGTAGTCCAAATTTCCGACGTAGAGTCTGCTGGAGGTCACCGGAGCGCGTTCGCGCTTCGCCTTCGGAGCTGCGGCGGCTCGCTGGGGCCGCGGAGAGGTTTCGGACACCGTCTTCTGTCGGCTGTTCTTCCGGCTGGCGCGTTTTTTCTGAGGCTTGCCGAGACGACCGAAGGTGATGGCGTAGAGGAGACGGTCAAGCAGCGAGACCTTCTTCGGCACGCTGCGAGATCGGTCGCCCGAATGGCTCCCGTTGCGTCCGCGCGAGCGGCGGCGTCTGGAGTTGGAGGATCGCTCCCGGTTTTGGCCTTGTTGATTGCTGGACTGCTGGTTGCGGCTGCGGTTTCGACCGCCTGATCGGCTGCCGCGTTGGCGGCGAGGAGTTTGGTTGCGTGATTGGCTTTCCATCTATGTTGGAAGAGTTGGGAGTTGGCTCCCTCCGAAGCGGTAGGGAGCGTTTCGCTGCGGAAACGACGGAACCCGGGTCGCGCAAGGCGAAGACCGTGTCGGGAACCGGCAATGACTGGGACGGACGAGCGCACCGGAGATCCCGTCGGGAGCGATCACCTTCGACCGGTTCCTCGGTCGTCATCGCGTGGTCCCCGGCGGGAGAATTCCGCAAGACTACAAAAAAGGCCCACATTGCCCAGTGCATGGCAAAAAGCCTTTTCGTGTCACGCCCGAGAGAGTTCCGGAGCGCTGACGAAACAGGAGGAAAGACCATGCTGATTGAGCAATTAAAGACCAAGCCTTATTATAAACGTGCCAATTCGTCGGGGCAAGGCGAGAATCGCGGCGCGAAGCGCGGGGGTGGGCGGTCGTTTTTTCTCGGAACCGATGTTGTCGGCTGGGCGCGGCAACGCGTGGCGTGCATACGGGCCAACTTGAGGCTTGATCGCTTTCCTTTCGAATGCAATTCTGGGAGGACTATGAAGACCCACCTCATCATCGCATTGTTTTTCGCCGCTTCTTCCGCTTTCGTCAGCTGCACGCCCACGCAGCGAGGTGCCGCCACCGGCGCTGCCGCCGGGGCAGGCATCGGGGCCCTCGCTTCGCGGGACGGAAGGCGGGGTCGGGGCGCCCTGATTGGAGGGGCTGTCGGAGGGGCCGCCGGAGCCGCCGTCGGTGCCGGGCAGGAGCGCCGCCAACGCCAGTTCTACGGCCCCGGCTTCTGACGCAGTCGCCGAACTGGTTCAAACCACAGTCTTCCAAGCCGGGCTGCCGTGATTGGCAGTCCGGCTTTTTTGTGGTGCGCTCCTTCGGGGAGGCGATAACGGATCTGCCCCGAAACCCTCGACGCTCGGCGGGACGTCACTCTGGCTCGTTGTTTTTGTCCGCGGCTGGATTGAGCTTGCCCGGTTTAACGATCACCTGCTGCAGCCGCGAGCCGGGGCTCACGAGTTTCGCCGCGAGGATGTCCTCTTCGGTGAACTTTGCAAAGAGGATGTGGCCCTTGGAGGAACGATTCCAATCGTAGGAGATGTAGATGGAACCGTCGGGAGCTTGGAAGCCGTCGGGGTAGGAGACCGTGGCGCGCTCGTCGAGGATCAAGCCACCTTTCCAAGTCTGCCCTTCGTCCTCCGAAAGCCAGGCGCTGAGGTGGCTGCGTCCCCGTCCGCGTTTGCGCTCGAAATCGTCGATCTCGGCGCCGTGCTTCACCAGCAGCCAGCGGCCCGAGGCCAGCTTGCGGAGGTGCAGGCGGGCGACGGGGTGCTGGATCCGGGGCGGCTCGACCGGCTCGCTCCAGGTGCGTCCGCCGTCGGAAGACTCGCTGAGGCGCGGGCCGTCCGAGGTGCGGGCCAGCATCCAGAGCGAACCGTCCTTTTTCTCGACACCGATGTGCTCGGGCCAGTTGTGCCGCTCGTGGGTGACGCGGCCCCGCAGTTCCCAGGTCTCGCCTTGGTCGCTGGAGGCGAGGATGTTTGCCCCGCGCCAGGGGTCGAGTTCGGGGAAGACGCCGATCGAGAAGGGGCCGATGCCGGGATTCTGGAGAAGCTGGGCGAAGAGGATCCAGTCGCCGTTGGAGAGCACGATGGGCTTGTTCAGGGCCGAGCCGTGCCAGAGGCGGCGTGGCTCGGTCCAGACGAGTTCGTCGGCGTCGGGATCGTCGCAGCGGGTGAACCAGAGTCCGCCGCGCCCGTCCCAATGGTTCATGGTCTGGTCGAAGAAGATCCACAGCCGGCCGAGGGGGTCGCACCAGAGGTTGCCGACGATCACCGAGCGGGGGAGGGGATGGTGCGCCTCGCGGGTGTCGATCACGAGGACCGGCTCGGACCAGCTCTCCCCGTCGTCGTCGCTCTGCGAAACGATCATGTGTGCCTCGGGCCCGTCCTCGCCGCCGATCCACGCGGCGAAGAGTCGCCCTTTCGGCGTGCGCTCGATGCCGATAGTCATGCCGTAGTCGAGGTTCTCGACCGCGTAATCGGGCAGCGGGTCGGTGTTGAGCCGGGGCGGCAGCAGGGCGAGATCGGCCACCGCCCGCAGCGCGGCGCGCTCGCGCTCGAGCGCTTCGTCGGGGCCGGCTTGGAGCAGGGCGGTCTCCTCTGCGGAAAGCGGCGGTTCCGCGACCTCGGCGGCGGCGCCTGGCGGGGCGGCGAGGAGGGGGAGGGCAAAGATGGCGGAAAGAATCAGGATCGAGAGGCGCGGGGAGTTCATGGTGTCGGCGGGTAGCTTGCCGCGAGAACCCGGAAAACACGAGGAAAATCGCTGGCGCAACAGGTTCCTGCGTCGGCGTCGGCGTCGGCGTCGGGGCTGAAGCTTCGACCGTGAAATCTCTCGACACGCGCCCGAAACCGCCCGATCCACTCTGGCAGCTTTTCCTGGCCACGGGTTTCCTCAGAAGCAGCTCCCCAAGATGAATCCACCCCCGCCGCCTCCGACTCCGCTTGTCCGCGCCTCCCTCGCTTTCGCAGCCATGACCGCATTTGCCGCCCCCGACAGCGCGGAAGCCGACGATGCCGCGCGGCGCGTGGCCGAGGTGGTCTCGCTGCCCGGGCTCGTCGCTTTCTGGGATTTCGCGAAGCGCGAACCCTCGGGCGGGAGGCGCTTCGTCGCCCACGTGCCCGAGGGCTCGCCGACCGACTATCCCCTCGACGCGGACAACTACGCGCTCGACTACTGGGGCGAGGGGCGTCCGGCCACCTACGACGATTTCCCGATGATGGGGCGCGGCCCCTTCGGCGAAGCCATCCGTATCCGCCGCGAGGAGGACGAGCACTTCCGCCCCCTGCTCCTCGTGCCGCGCGAACGCCTTCACGACACTCCGCTCGACATCAAAGGTGCCGACCGTTCGGTGAGCGTCGTCGTCTGGGCGATCCGCGAAAGCGGCAACCACGCCCTTGCCGGTATCTGGCACGAGGGCACCGACCTGCGGCAGGCCTCCACCGAGGCGATCCGGCGGGTCGAGCGGGGCCAGCGCCAATACGCCCTTTTCGCTGGGCTGAGCCGCGCGGGCGGGGCCTGCGGCCACGTCTCGGAGAACGGGGCCAGCTCCTTCACCAACCGCTACGCGCTGCACAAGTCCCACACCCCCGACGCCGCGCTCCAGGTGCCCGCCGACTCGCCGCCGGAGACGCTCGACGCCGCGTGGCATTGCTTTGCCATGAGCTTCGACCACGAACGCCAGGAGATCGCCGGCTGGCTTGACGGCACCGCCCGGGACAACTGGCTCGAACGCCCCGAGCGCGACAACCTGATCTCCTACGCCCGCCTCGCCTACCTTCAAGGCCATTACGCCCGCCTGCCGGGAGGCCATCCCGAAGCGGACCCCGGCTTCCCCGCCGACCAGCACTACAACCCGCCCGAGGACGAATCCCTCTCCGTCGAAATCCTGGGGGAGGAGGGAGACGAGCGGGTGGAGCGCCGGCGCTACCCCTACACCGAGGTCGAGGTCGTGCTTCGCCGCGACGCCGACGGTGCCTTCGTCGAAACCGGGCGCGACCTCGTGGGGCTGCGGATCAACCCCTGGTGGTATCCCCACGGCATCTACGAGCCCGACGACGACGGCAGCGGCGGCCCCTTCACAATCGGGCGGGTCATCCACAGCGCCCGCAGCATCGGCTTCACCGGTTGGATCGGTGGGGTGGCGGTCTTCGACCGGGCTCTCGAGTCCGAGGAGATGGCCGCGCTTGCCGCGATCGCAAAGCGGACGCCGGTCGCCCTGACCTCGGCGGATTGAGCGGGCGTCCGGCCCGCCAGGCGCCAACCCAAGGGAGGGCAAATCTGATGCAGATCGCTTGTAGAGCGGAGATTGCGAAAACTCGATCCGTCGTTGAGGCGGCCCCGGAGGGGCCGAAGATGGTAGCCGGTGGTGCAGCGAGGAACGAGCGCAACCACCGGATAATCGATCAAGCAAACCCCGCCGCCCCGGAGGGGCGGAAGAAGCGAGCATGGCGTATTGACGACTCGTCGGAACACGACTCGTTCGCGGCAGCTTCTTCGCGCCCTTCTCGCGCCCCTCCGGGGCGCTCCGAAATGGTGTCCGGATGTCCGGGGGTTCCCCCCGCTTCGCTCGGTCCACCCCCGGGTACGATCTTGCGTCCCTTCGGGACGCTCCTAGTGATGGGGCGCTTCCCTTAGATTGACGCCTGCGGGCGTCCCGCCCGCCGACCGCCCGAGATCACCCTTCCCGCTCCCGCCCCCGCAGGAGCCCTTGGTAGGCGCGGCGCAGGATCGAGAGATCGGAGTCGAGAGCGATGCGGGTGAAGCCGAGAGCCTCGTAGGCCGCCAGCGCGGACGGATCCCTCAGCAAGATGCCGGTCTCCTTGCCCGCCGCGCGGGCTGCCTCGGCGACGGTGCTCAGGCAGCCCTCGTAGTCGGGCTGGTCCGCCCCGTCGCGGCGATGCTGGAGGTCGTGCCGCAGGTCGGCGGGGCCGACGAAAAGCACGTCGATGCCCTCGACGGCGGCGATCTCCCCGGCGGCGGCGACGCCCGCGAGAGTCTCGATCTGGGCCATCAGGCAGGGTTTGGGCGGATGCTCGCGCAGCCCGTAGCCGGTTGCGCGAACGGTGCGGGAAAAGCCGCGCTGCCCCTGCGGCGAGTGGCAGGCGGCGGCGACGATCCCCTCGGCGGCGGCGGCGCTTTCGACCCTCGGTACCATGATTCCATGGGCGCCCCAGTCGAGGACGCGGGCGATCTGGTCGGGATGCGGCGCACCCACGCGCACGATGCCCTCGGTGGCGCCCGCCGCGAGGGCGCGGAGCTGGCCGGGCAAGGCGGATTCGGGGGCGCAGCCGTGCTCGAGGTCGAGCAGCGCCCAGTCGAAGCCGCAGAGCGAGGCGAGCTCGGCAATGGCGGGGTCGCCGATGGAGAGCCAGGTGCCGAGGCGGAGAGGAGGCGGCGGGTTCATGGAGCTTTCGCGGAATGGATCAGGAAAGGAGGGAGAGCTCGGCGTCCTCGCGCAGGCCGCGCAGCGCGGTGGCGAGGCGCTGCTCGGTGAAGCGGCGCAAATCGGCGCCACTGCTGCGGGCGCCGATGAGGAAGAAGCCCGAGTCGCGCTCGAAGTAGCCTGCGCCGACGCGGATCACCGCTTTCACGAGCAGGTTGCGCAGCAGGTGGAGCCAGAAGCGCGGCCGCCAGTCCTCCGGCAGCGGGCGGACCTCTTCGTAGCCGGTGATGGCGTGATGGAGGAAGGCGGCATCGTGGAAGCAGGCCAGCAGCGAGAGGTCGTCGGTGGCGTCCCCGGCGACGGCGTCGTCGAAGTCGATGAAGGCGGCGACGCGGTCGGGCGGACCGAGCACGTTCCAGAGGGCGAGGTCCTTGTGCACGAGGCAGCCCTCGGCACGCTCCAGCAGATCTGCCCGCTCCTCGACTGCCGCGGTGATCGCGGCGTGTGTCGCAGCGTCGAGGAAGCCTCTTTCCTCCAGAAAACCGAGGTGCGCCTCGAGGCGGAGGCGGTAGTAGTCGGCGTAGCGTGGATGCAGCCCGCGCAGGGCCTTGCCCCGGCGCCACGCCGCGAGGTCGTAGGGGCCGAAGCCCTCGGTCCGCACCCCTTGCCACTTCGCGACGCCGCGCCCGATTCCGCGGGCGACTGGACCGGCCTCGAGCGTGCCCGCCTTGGCCCAATGGTTGAGGTCGGGGTGGGGGATGCGCTCCAGCGCCTGCCATGCGAAGGGCACCCGCGAGCGGCTCGCGTCGCAGCCGAGCACGCGCGGCACCGGCACACCGGCTCGCGCGACTTCGGCCATCACGGCGGACTCCATCTCGAGGTGGTCGTCGCCCTCGGGGCCGTTTTCGATCCGGAGAAAAGCGGGCTCGCCGTCGATCTCGGCGTTCCACGTGATGTGGTTGCCCTGGCCCGCTCCCGGCGAGAGTTCGAGGGATTTCGGGCGGAAATGCTCGACGAGCGCGGCGCGGACCGCCTCCTCGGGCACTTCTTCGGCGCGGGAGCGGCTCCCCGTGCCATGGAAGGCGGCGGGGCGGTCGCATTTCCAGTAGTAGATGTCTTGGCGGCTCATGCGTCTGGTTTCCGTCGTTTCCACCACGAGGCGAGGAAGCCTCCGACGATGTTTTGCATCACTCCGCTGAAGACGGCTCCGGCGGCGGCGAGGGGCATCGCGGCGAAGTGGACCTTGGCGAGGGCGGCGGCCATGCCTCCGTTCTGCATTCCCACCTCGATGCTGACGGTGCGGGCGACGGACTCGGGGTAGCGGAAGAGCTTGGCCGCGCCGTAGCCGACGCTGAAGCCGATCAGGTGCAGCAGCGTCGCCGCGAGGACGAGGCTGAGGAGGTTCGCCGCGATCGCCTCGGCGCTGGCGGCGACGATCCCGCCGGTGACGAAGGTGAAGGCCAGCACCGCCACGGTGGGGCCGCAGGCGCCGATGCGGTCGGCGAGACGCGGGAGCTTCCAGCGGATCAGCACCCCGAGAGCGATCGGGGCGACAGTCAGCTTCAGCGCGGACACGACCATCTTCCACACGTCCACCGGCACCCGGTTGCCGGCGAGCAGGCTGGTCCAGAGGGGGGTGAAGAAGAAGGCCAGCATCGTCGAGCAGAGGGTGAGGACGACGGAGAGGGCGAGGTTGGCGCGGGAGAGGTAGGCGATCAAATTCGAAGCCATGCCGCCGGGGCAGCTTGCCACGAGGATGATGCCGACGGCCAGCCCCACGTCGAGCTTGAGAAGCACGCCGACGAGCCAGCCGCAGAGGGGCATCAGGGTGTACTGCGCCCCGAAACCGAGAACGACGGAGCCCGGCACGCTCCCGACGCGACGGAAGTCGGCAGGGTTCAGCGTCAGGCCCATTCCCAGCATCGAGGCTGCCAGCGACCAGAAGATCCACGGCGCGTCGAACCAGAGCATCGTCTGCGGACGCCAGAAGGCGACCAGGGAGAGGCCGACGAGCCAGACGGGGTAGAGCTTGTTGAACCAGTCGAAGAACTTTTTCATGGGGCGGCGCAGCGGGTTGCGCCTGCGGCGCTTCGG
>SLGN01000015.1 GCA_007123695.1 Verrucomicrobiales bacterium | reverse complement strand
TGGTCGAAGGCATCGGCGAGCGGAAGGTCGCCCGATAGGCCGAGACAGGAGGCGAGCGAGGCCGACATGCCGCGCCGGGGCTTGCCGTTGCGGCGGAAACCGTTCCACACGTCGTGGGCGGCGAGGTCTTGGAGTTGGCGACGATCGGACTCGTCGCCCACGTCGCCGGCACGGAGACGGCGCGAAGCCACATCCGCCTCGACCATGCGTTTGCGGATCTTCCCCAGCGAAGTCGTGTCGTCCGTCGCGAGGCGGAGCAGGTGGAAGAGGTGGTAGTTCACCGCCCGCTGGAACTCTTCGTGGTGCCCGGACAGGATTTCGCCCATGCGTTCGGGCGGCACCGGCGGCGCGTCCAGTTCCTTGTCCGGCAAGAGCTTCAGCGCGACGACGCGGCCTTGGTAGATGCGATTGAGGGGCATGATGCAGGAGTATGAGTGTTTTTCGCGCTACGCGGCAAGCCGAAAGCCGCGTGCCCCCAAGTAAGCAGAAACGAGGCGGATTTTGCCATTAGCACAGCGAAAGCGGATACCGACCTGAGTGATTCCTGCGGCAGTCTCGACAAGAGCAGACATCACCCTGATTCCATCATCAGTTGCCGCAGCCTGGATAGCGCCTTCTACCGAAATTCTGAGCAGAAGGGCAGCCAATAATTCATCGGTGGCCCTCGGCGGCCCAAGCAGGGAGATGGCGGCTTGATACTCCGGTGTCTCAACGAGGGAATCCATCGTGCGATTCTGCACTCTGGGCGAAAATAGTCAAATCAATTGTTCATTGAGTCCAAAATATTCGCGACGAAGATCGTACTCGTTGAACAATTCCGCGCCAACATGTCTTACGTTGCCGTCGCGACCGCGGTACGACGGGAGATTTGGCAACTTGGCCATCCATTATTCACCCCGGTTCTGCCAACCCTCAAGCGAAGGTTTCGCGGGTGCGAACCTGCTCGCCTCCCGCTTTTCGAGCGATTTCGCTTCACTTCGAACTCCCACTCGTGCTACCAAAACGGGCGGCATCCGAAGCTGGGCCACCTTTCCGATGAGCTACGATCTTGCCCCTCTGATGCCCGTGCGGCGGCTGCACAACTTCCTCTATTGCCCGCGGCTCTTCTACCTCCAGTGGGTCGAGGACCTTTTCGTCGAAAGCGCGGAAACTGTCTCTGGATCCTCGGTCCACAAGCGGGTGGACGAGCCTTCGCATCTACGCGATGAGGATCTCGATCTCGCGGAGCGGGCCGCGCTGCGATCGGTCGCACTCCAGTCCGAGTCTCTTGGGCTGAGCGGGGTCGTCGATTTGATCGAGGACACGGGCAACGGGCGCGAGCTGCTCGACTACAAGCGAGGCGCGGCGTGGCGGGATGGCAACGGCGAACCGGTCGCCAAGGAAAACGATGCGGCGCAAGTGGCCGCCTACGCCATGATGCTGCGCGAGGACGGCATCGAGATCGCCCGCGCGTCGATCTACTACGCCGCCGAACGCCGACGGGTCCGCGTGCCCTTGACGGCGGAGCTGCTGGACTCCACCCGCGAGGCCATTGCGGCCGCTCGCGAGACCGCTGCCTCGGGCACCTGCCCGCCGCCTTTGCGGGACGACCCCCGCTGCCTCCATTGCTCCGCCTACGCCGTCTGCCTGCCGAACGAGTCCGCCTACTGGTCGGGGCTGCAAGCGGAGCCGCCGAAAGACAAGGAGCCGCCTCGACCGCCCGGCGATGAGGGCGAGATCCTCGTGGTGCAAAACCCACGCGCCTACGTCGGGCGACGCGGAGGGGAGCTGACCGTCAAGCTGGAGAAGGAGACGCTTTGCCGCCACCCCCTTGAGCAGTTGCAGGCGCTCTACCTCTACGGAGCCGTCCAGCTCTCGACCCAGGCCCTCCACGGCTGCCTCGAGCGGGCCATCCCGATCGCCTACTTCTCTCCCGCCGGTCGCTTTCTCGGCATGACCGGTGGTCTGCCCGCCTCGGGCACCGACGCGCGGCGCGGGCAGTACCGCCTGCACGAACAGCCGCTGCTCCGGGCGAAACTCGCCTCCCGCGTGATCTCGGCGAAGATCCACAACCAGCGCGTGCTGCTGATGCGCAACGGCGAGCCGCCCAAGCCCGTGCTCGCCCGGCTCGCCGAGCTGCGCGACCAAGCCCGCGACGAAGGCAAATCCCTTGATATCCTGCGCGGGATCGAAGGCATGGCCGCCGCTCTTTATTTCGAGCATTTCGGCACGATGCTGAAAGGCACCGCCTTCGAGAATTTCGATTTCAACGGGCGCAACCGGCGACCGCCGCGCGACCCGGTGAACGCCCTCCTCTCTCAAGGCTACTCCATTCTCGCCAAGGAGCTGACGGGCCTCTGCCATGCCGTCGGTCTCGACCCGTTTCTCGGGTTCCTGCACCAGCCGCGCTACGGACGCCCGGCCCTCGCTCTCGACCTGATGGAGGAGTTCCGCCCTCTCATCGCCGACTCGGTGGCCATCTCGGTGCTGAACCGGCGCGAGCTTGAGGTCGGCGACTTCACGCGCACCACTCGAGGAACCTTTCTCGGCGACGAAGGGCGCAAGCAGTTTTGGCGGGCTTGGTTCCGCCGTCTCGACACCGAGGTGACCCATCCGGACTTCGGCTACCGGATGAGCTACCGTCGCATGCTCGACGTGCAGGCGCGGCAGCTCTGGCGGTTCTGCCGCGGAGATGCCTCCGACTACTTCCCCTTCACGACGCGCTGACGATGGCCCGCACCCGATACCTCGTCTGCTACGACATCTGCCACCCGAAGCGGCTGCGCCGCGTCGCCAAGATCTGCGAGTCCTACGGACAGCGCTTGCAGTATTCCGTCTTCGAATGCCCGCTCGACGACCTGCGCTTCGAACGCCTCCGGGGCGAGCTGGACGCCGTGATCAAGCATGACGACGATCAGGTGATGTTCGTCTCGCTCGGGCCCGAGAGCGGAAAGCGGGTGTTCCGCATCGAGACCATCGGGCTGCCCTACACGGAGCGCTCGCGGGTGACGATCATTTGAAAATTCGGTTTGCAGCCGTGTTCACTCGTGCTTCCTTTAGTCGGCCACGCTGCCTCGCGCCAATTCGGCGCATCGAATCCAGTCCGCCTTTTGGGTTCCAAGATCTTTGACATCGCGAGAGCTGCGGTGATGCGTCGTTTCCTTAGGGAGCGCTCGCAAGCCCGCGCGGACAAGGGCTACGGGTCGTTTGGTCCCGGGGTCTGGGCGTTTGGTAATGCCCTGAAATCCGCCGCGCTCGCAGGCATGGCTTGCAGCAAAGGTAAATCAAGGGATGCGAGCGCCCGCGGCCGCAGTTCCCGCGATGGCAGAGAGCTTGTGGCGGGTGTCGAATTCCGGCATCTCCAGCGCATCCAGCAGGCCGCAGTTCCCGCGATGGCAGAGAGCTTGTGGCGGGGACCCGAGCGCGGCAGGGGCTGCTCTATCTGGAGCCGCAGTTCCCGCGATGGCAGAGAGCTTGTGGC
>SLGN01000180.1 GCA_007123695.1 Verrucomicrobiales bacterium | reverse complement strand
CCTCAAGATGGGGGGCGCCTTCGCCGGGATCGACGCGACCGAACAGGGTCGGGTCGTCGTCCAAACCCTGTTGGCCCGCACCGGAATCGATCCGGAGATCGTCGACGAGCTGATCTTCGGCTGCGTCTCCCAGCCCGCCGACGCCGCCAACGTTGCCCGCGTGGTGGCCCTGCGCGCCGGACTGCCCTCCGCCGTGCCGGCGATGACGGTCCACCGCAACTGCGCCAGCGGGCTGGAGGCCCTCACCACCGCGGCGGAGCGTCTCGCCTCCGGACGCGGCGAGGTTTTCGTCGTCGGCGGCACCGAGAACATGACGCGGATTCCCCTTTTCTTCAGCTTTGCCGCGGCCGCCAAGTTCGCGGCCCTGTCGCGGGCGAAGTCAGCGGGTGGCAAGGCGGCCGCGGCTCTGGCCTTCCGCCCCTCCGACTTCGCTCCGACGGTGGGCTTGCGGCTGGGTCTCACCGATCCGGTCTCGGGCCTCAACATGGGCGAGACGGCGGAACTGCTCGCCCGCGAGTTCGAAATCCCGCGCGAAGAGCAGGACCGTTTCGCCCTCGGCTCCCACCTCAAGGCGGCGGCCGCCCGCGCCGAGCTTGCCGAGGAGATCTCCCCCGTCTACCTGCCGGGCCACCGCGACGGCTTCGCCGGACGCGACGACGGCATCCGCGAGGGCCAGACTCCCGAAGCCCTGGCGCGGCTCGCGCCCGTCTTCGAGCGCCGCACCGGCACCGTCACGGCGGGCAACAGCTCGCAGATCAGCGACGGCGCGGCGGCCCTGCTCGTCATGAGCGAGTCGCGGGCCGAGGCCCTCGGGCTCGAGCCGATCGGCAGGCTCGTCGATTTCGCCTACAGCGGCTGCGCGCCCGAGCGGATGGGGCTCGGCCCCGCCTACGCCATCCGCGATCTGCACACCCGCACCGGCCTGCGGCCCGAAGAGGCCGACCTCGTCGAGCTGAACGAAGCCTTCGCCGCGCAGGTGCTCGCGGTGCTGCGGCTGCTCAAGTCGCCCGCCTTCGACGGGCTCGAGGTGCCCGAGGGCCGGCTCAACCGGCTCGGCGGCGCCATCGCCCTGGGACATCCCGTCGGCGCCACCGGCGCCCGTCTCGTCCTCACCGCGCTGAAGCAACTGCGCCGCAGCGGCGGCAAGCGCGCCCTCGTCGGACTCTGCATCGGCGGCGGCCAAGGCGGCGCCGCCTGGCTCGAGGCCCCCTGATCTTTCCAACCCCATTTTCCACCCCCAAAACCCGATCCCAGCCATGAACACCATCGCCCCCACCCCGACCACGGAAACCCGCGAGCGCCGCAGCGTGCGGCCCGCTTTGCGAAGGCTCCATCTCGACATCGTCGACGGGGCGGCGGTGATCGTCTTCGACCATCCCGAAAAGTCGGCCAACGTCATCGACGGCGCCTTCCTCGACGAATTCGAGAGGGCGCTGAACGCCGTCTCGCATCTCCGGCCGCGCGGACTCGTCCTCTCCAGCTCCAAGCCCGCCGTCTTCGTGGCCGGCGCCGACCTGGCCGCGCTCGGCGGTCTGCGCGGGGAGCGGCTCGCAGCGCTGGGCGAGCGCGGTCAGCGCATCTTCGGCCTGGTCGAAGACCTCGGCATCCCCACCGTCGCCGCGATCCACGGCGCCTGCCTCGGGGGCGGGCTCGAGCTGGCGCTCGCCTGCGACTGCCGCATCGCCAGCGGCGACTCGGCCACGAAGCTCGGCCTGCCCGAAACCCAGCTCGGCATCCTGCCCGCCTGGGGCGGCTGCACGAGGCTGCCCTCGCTCGTCGGTCTGCCCGCCGCCATCGACCTCGTCGTGTCGGGCCGCCAGCTCAAGGCGAAGCAGGCCCTGCGGCTCGGCCTCGTCGACGAGGTCGTCCCGCGCGAGCGCCTCGTCGGACGCGCCCTCGCCCTGCTCGACGAGGCCCCGGCCCGCCGTCGCCGCCGCCTTCTCACCAACAACCCGCTCTCGGCCGGGGTTCTCCGCCGCATCGCCCGGCGCCGTCTCCTCGCGAAGACCCGCGGCCTCTACCCCGCGCCGCTCCAGGCGCTGGAGGTCGTGTCGCGAGGCGCGGGCAGGTCCGCCCGCGCCCGGTCCGCCTCGCTCGCGCGGGAAAGGGACGCCCTCGTCCGCCTCGCCGAGACCGGCGCGGCGCGCCAGCTCATGCGCCTCTTCTTCCTCGTCGAGCGGGCGAAGCGCTTCCGCCACGATCCTACGCTCGACGCCGCCGCCCTCGCGCCGGTGCGCCGCACCGCCGTGGTCGGGGCCGGCGTCATGGGCGCCGGCATCGCCCAGGCCTTCGCCTCGCGGGACTTCCCCGTGGTGCTCTCCGACATCGACCGCGACCGCGTCGCGGCGGGAGCGCGCACCGTCGGCGACCTCTTCGCCAAGGCGGCGAAGCGGCGCATCTTCTCGGCCCACGAGGCCCGCCGCAAGCTCGACCTCGTCTTCCCCACTGCCGAGGCCGTGCCCCTGCGGCGCTGCGACCTCGTCGTCGAGGCGGTGGTGGAGAATCTCGGAGTGAAGCGGATCATCTTCGCCGACCTCTGCGAGCGCACCGCGCCGGACACGATCCTCGCGACGAACACCTCGGCCCTGCCGGTCACCGACCTGGCCACCGCGCCCGGCGTGACCCATCCCGAGCGGGTCGTGGGGCTGCACTTCTTCAACCCCGTCAGCCGGATGAAGCTGGTCGAGATCGTCACGACCGAGTTCACCTCGCCCGAGACCGTCGAGCGGACCCTCGCCTTCGTGCGCGGGCTCGGCAAGACGCCCGTGGTGGTGAAGGATTCGCCCGGCTTCCTCGTCAACCGCATCCTCATGCCCTACCTCATCGAGGCCGGACGCATGGCCGCAGAGGGACTGCCCGTGGCCGAGATCGACGCGGCCATGCTCGATTTCGGAATGCCGATGGGGCCCCTGCGCCTGCTCGACGAGATCGGGCTAGACGTCGCCGCGCACGTCGCCGCGACCATGGGCGGAGCCTTCGGCGAGCGGCTGGCGCCACCGGCCCTGCTCGACGAGCTGGTCCGCCACGGGCATCTCGGGCGCAAGACCGGCCTCGGCTTCTACCGGCACGGAAAGGGAGGGGAAACCGCCCGGACCTTCGCCGGCGCCCCCGCCCGGCTGCCCGGCCGGGAGGAGATCGCCGCCCGTCTCGACCGGCTGATGGTCGAGGAGGCGCGCCGCTGCCTCGACGAAGGCATCGCGGCCGACGCCGACACCATCGACCTCGCCATGATCCTCGGGGCCGGCTACGCGCCCTTTCGCGGCGGCCCTCTCGCCGCCTCTCAGTCCCGGAGCTGAGCTCCCCACCCGCCAAGAAGAGAACACCCATCACCCTACCAAGACAATGAAAGCCACCACGCCCACCCCGCCGCCCTCCGTCATCGACACCTCCAAGATGAGCGCCGCCGAACGCGCCGCGCTCGAGCTCGCCGAGGCCGCCCGCGTCGAGGCCGGTCCCGACGG
>SLGN01000328.1 GCA_007123695.1 Verrucomicrobiales bacterium | reverse complement strand
GCGGAAGATCAGGATCGCGGGCACCGCCGCGAGGGAGGCGAGGCAGGCCCAGAGGGGTAGGAGGCTGGCGACGGGGTTCTCCATGCCGGTCAGGGGGCGGGGGCCGCAGCGGAGGCGGCGGGGAGGGATTCGCGGAGGAAGTCGACGACGGGGCCGTTGAAGACGCCGAGCAGGACGATGCCCGCCGCCGCGAGCAGCAGCGGCGCGAGGGCGTGCGCGGGCACGGCGACGCGTGCGATGGCGGCCTCGTGCCCTTCGCCTTCGCTTTCGCCGTGGTGGGCGTGGCCTTCGGGCGGATTTTTGCCGAAGTGGGCGATCTCGAAGATGCGGAAGAAGAGGACCGCGTTGACGAGGCTGGAGACGAGCAGGGCCACGACGTAGCCCCACTGGCCGCTTTCGATGCCGCCGCGGATGAGGTAGAACTTGCTGAAGAAACCGCAGGTCGGCGGCACCCCGATCATGGCGAGGCCGGCGACGACGAAGCCGACCGAGACCAGCGGCATCTTGCGGAAGAGTCCCGAGAGGTCGCCGATCTCGATGGCGCCGAGGCGCTTGGCGAAGATCCCGGCGGCGAGGAAGAGGGTGAGCGTCATGAGCCCGTCGGCGAGGATGTGGTAGAGCGCCCCGGTGAGGCCCCAGCTTCCCGCGTCGCCGAGCCAGGCCCCGCCGACCATGTAGCCGACCTCGGCCACGATGAGGTAGCAGAGCATCTTCTTGAGTTCGCGCTGGGCCAGCGCGAGGATCGAGCCGGCGAGGATCGCGACGACCGCGAACCAGACGACGAGGTGGTTCCAGCCGAGGTGCCCGAAGATCCAGTCGAGCCCGAAGACGCCGGTCATGACCCGGACCATGACGTAGACCGAGACCTTCGTCATGAGCGGGGCGAGCAGGCTGGAGGTGGCCGAGGGGCAGTAGCTGTAGGCGTTGGGGAGCCAGCCGTAGAGGGGGAAGAAGGCCATCTTGATCCAGATCCCGACGAGCATCAGGACGAAGGCGGTGCGGACCGCGCGCGAGGAGGCGGCGGCTTCGTTGCTGGCGAGAATGGTCTGGATGTCGGGCATGCTGAGCGAGCCGACGCTGAGGTAGAGGTAGCCGGTGCCGAGAAGGTAGAAGGAGGCGCCCACCGTGCCCATGATGAGGTAGTTGAGGGCGGCGATCTTGCAGCGCCGCGAGCTGCCGATGGCGACGAGTCCGTAGCTGCTCAGGGCCGAGACCTCGACGAGGACGAAGAGGTTGAAGGCGTCGGCGGTGATGGTGATGCCGAAGAGCGCGGTGCAGAGGAGGAGGAAGAGCGTGTAGTACTGCGGGCTTTTCTCGGAGTCCCGGGCGCCTGCGGGCCTGCGCGAGAAACAAGCCACGAGCAGGGCGACGGCTGCGACAAGGACCAGAACCGGGGTGTTCATGGAGTCGGCCCGCAGGACGATGCCGATGCCGAGCGGCTCCTCCCAGCCGCCGAGGAAGTAGTTGACTGGACCTTCGGCGAGAACGCGCCGGAGCAGCCCGACGGCGGCGTAGAGCGAGGTTCCGAGCGAGGCGGCTACGACGGGGAGGCAGAGCCGGTGGTCGCGGTCGCCGACGAGCCCGAGGAGCAGCGCCCCGAAAAGCGGGGCGAGCACGAGGATGGCGGGGAACTGGTCAGCCATCGGGATGGAGCGACTTGATTTCGCGAAGCAGTTCGTCTTCCTCGACCGTGCCGAAGTCGCGGTAGATGGCTTGGACGAGGGAGAGGGCGACGCCGAGGGTGGCGACGCCGACGACGATGGCCGTGAGCATGAGGACGTGCGGCAGCGGGTTGGCGACGCCATGGGCGGCGATCTCGGGGCCGACGTCGGCGTGGTGGCTCTCCGACGGGATGTGCCCGTGGTGGTCGAGAATGGGGATGGTCGCCCCTTCCTTCGTCCCGATGGAGACGTAGAGCAGGATGATGGCCGACTGGAAGATCGAGAGGCCCATGAGCTTTTTCACGAGATTGTTCTTCGCGATGGTCGCCCAGAGGCCGAGCATGAGCAGCACGATGTAGACCCAGAAGTTGAAGTGGTGTCCGATGGTTTTCCAGAGGAATTCGGCCATGGTGAGGGGCGGGCAGGAGTGGAGGGGGAGGCGGGGCAAGGGGGATTCAAAGGCCGCCGCGCATCTCCCCGCGGCTCGAGAGGTTGGCGAAGATCGCGAACATGATCGACATCACCGTCAGGGCCACGCCGACCTCGACGCCCAGCATGCTGTGCGAGCGGGCCATCTCGGGACCGTCGGTCAGGAAGATTTTTTCCAGCACCCCGTAGTCGAGGAAGTTGCGTCCGAGGAACTGGGGCACCAGCCCGAAGGCCGCGTAGATGAGGATGCCGAGCGAGGCCAGCCGCATGAAGGTGTCCTCGCCGAGGCGGGCGAGGGCGTCGCGCAGGTTCCCGCCGAGGGCCACGAGGATGAAGCTCGCCCCGAGCATGACCCCGCCCTGGAAGCCGCCCCCGGGACTGTGGTGGCCGTGGGCGACGACGTAGAGGGCGAAAATCTGCACCAGAGGGATGGCGATGCGGCAGGTGGTGCCGACGATGATGCGCTGGTGGTCCCCGTCGATGAACCGGTCCTCCGTCGCAGGAAGGGGTTCGGGCAGGGGGTCGTCGCTGCGCAGGTTGCGCAGGATCACGAAGATGGCGAGGCCGGCGGCGAAGATCACGACGGTTTCGAACATCGTGTCGTAGCCCCGGTAGTCGGCGAGGACGGAGGTGACGAGGTTGGGCACCTTCGTCTCCTTGTAGCTCTCGTTGATGAAGTGGAGCGAGGCCGAGGGGGCGCCGCCCTCGACCCCGGCGTTGGCCGGCGAGGTCGGGTCGCCGAAGTCGGGAAAGTCCGCGACCCCGTAGAGCAGGACCGCTCCGGTGATGATCACGGCGATGGTGGCGGAGACTTTCGCGTTCATCAGTCGGTGGAGCGGCGTTTCGTGTTCAGGATCGTGGCGACGAAGAGCACCGTGCTGACCCCGGCGCCGACGGCGGCCTCGGTGAAGGCCACGTCGACGGCGCCCATTTCCGCCCACAGCAGGCAGATGAGGAAACCGTAGATGCCCAGCACCATCGAGCCGCTGAGGAGGTCTTTCACCCCGAGGGAAATGACCGCCGCGACGACGAGGAAGACGAGCAGGACGATGTTGAGCGAGAGGATCACGGCGGGTCGGCGTTCAGCGGGCTTCGGTGTCGTCGCGGAGGACGTTGGGGCGGCCAGGTTCGATGACGGGTTCGACCCCGTCCTCCCAGCCGGCGTCCATGAGGGCGCTCGTGCTGGTCGGGCTGGTCAGGAAGATGAAGACGACGATGGCGGAGAGCTTGAGGATCACGAGGATGGTGGGCCAGTCGTGCGTGAAGCTGGAGAAGTCGTGCAGCTCGTGCAGCGCGAAGCCGATCACCACGAGCAGGCTCGAAAGCGTGTCCCCCTTCCCCGCCGCGTGCATGCGGCTGTAGAAGTCGGGAAAGCGCAGCAGCCCAAGGGCCGCTCCGAAGAAGAAGACGAGGCCCGCAACGATGAGGAGCCCGCCGAGTAGGGAGAAGATCATGGTTCGGCGGGCTTTCCGGTGGTGGGCGGGGCGGTCGTCTTGGCGTGGGCCTGCTTGGCGCGGTGGAGGTAGCGCGCCGCTGCGATCGAACCGGTGAAGTTGAGCAGGGCGTACGCGAGGGCGAAATCGACGAACATTTCGACCCGTCCGAAGACCACGCCGATGACGACGAGCAGCACCGCCGTTTTCGTGCCGATGATGTTGACCGCGACGATGCGGTCGAGCGCGGTGGGGCCGGCGACGATGCGGTAGATCGCCGGCAGCATCAGGACGAGGAGGGCCACGCCCACCCCGATGGCGAAGGACTCGAAGCTCATCTGCCGGGTGGTTCGAAGATGCGGGCGATGCGGCGCTCCATTTCTCCGCCAAGGCCTGCGGCCGAGACATCGTCGATGGCATGGACGAAGTAGTCGTCGCCGAGGATCTTCATCGTGACCGTTCCCGGAGTCAGGGTGATGGAGTTGGCGAAGAGGAACTTCTCGAAGTCGGACTGCAGGGTGGTGCGGTGGCGGATGATCTGCGGCTGCAGGGAGCGGCGCCCCGCGATGGCGAGCTTGAAGACAAAGACATTTGCGAGGACGACTTGGCCGAGCAGCCAGCCCACGTAGCCAAGCAGCCGCCAGCCCTGCCGAATGCGCCACGACAGAGGCTGGGTGCGGTCGTCGAAGAGCAAGTCGGCGGAAAGCCATGTGACGATGCCGCAGGAAACGACGCCGAGGGCGAGATGGAAGGCGTCAAGCAGCCCAGAGAACGCCACCCAACTGGCGAACAGGCCAACGAAGAATAGGCCGGTGTAGAGTCGGTTTCTGGGAGATCGCTGGTCCATTGGGGATGCGCCGCTTCGGCGGGAACGAGAGCAAGGGACCTGCCGCTTGTCAATTTTCCTATCAAAATATCGGGTCTTTGCTACCGTATGCCACGCCAGAGCCCCGATGAAGCCCCTCCGAGCCATCTTCCTGACTGCGTTCCCGGCCGCCCTCGCGGGCGCGGCTCTCGTCGGAGCCCAGGACGGTCGCGTCGAGGCCCCGCCCGTGCCCGGACCGCCGGATTCCGCCTTCGCAGCCCCGTCCGGCGGGGATGCGAGCCCGCTCGTGGCCCGTCCCACCCAGCCCGGCGACTTGGTCGATTTCGCACCCGGCCCTCCCGACGAGGAACTTCCCTCCTCCGCTCCGATGGAGACCGGCCTCCTGCCAGCCCCCCCGCCGCCCGGCGACCTCGTGCCTGCCCCGGCCCCGGCGGTCTCCTCCACCCTGCCCACCGGGCCCGTGGTCAGCGAGCGCCAGACCGGCAGCCGGGTCGTCGAAATCGAGCGTCCCGAGCGCGTTCCGGTCTATCCGGACGATCCCGAAAGCGCCTGGTGGGAGGTCAATCCGAGCTACGCCTTCCTCCGCGCCCGACGCGAGCAGAAGCCGATGCTGCTGCTCTTCACCGCAATCTGGAACCCCCAGGCGATGGCCCTCTCCGAGGAGGTCTTCGCCACCAAGAGCTTCAACGAATACGTCAAGGACAACCTCGTCATCTGCTACCTCAGCTACCCGCGCAACTACACGGACGCCCCCGACTCGCTCCGGCGCATCAAGGACAAATTCAAGGTGAAGGGCTATCCGAACGTGCTCATTTTCAACCCCAACGGAGAGGTGGAACGCGGGATCCGGGGCTACCGGAGCGGGCGTCCCGTCGATTACTTCAACCGCCTCACCGCTGCATGCCAGCCTGTCCTCGCCTCGGTCGAGGAGCAGCGCGCCGAACTCGTCGCCCGCGGCTTCCGCGACTGGTCGAACTACCTCGGACGGCTGCTCTTCGCCAAGTTCGTCGAGCGCGATGCGACCCACCTCGTCCTGCTCGACGCGGTGGGGCAGCGTTGGACTCTGCCGATCAACGATCTGGCGCCCGAAGACCAGCGCATGGCCGAGTCCTTCCCCCCCGTCCCGATGCTGGCGACAGAAAAGTGATCCGCCGCCCCATCAAGACCCGGAAACCGCCGCATCCCACCATGTTTCGCTTTCTCCTCCAGCTCCTCGTCCTCGTCCTGGTCGCCGTGCTCTCCGGACTTTTCTACTTCTCGCTGCCAGGCCCGCGCGAGCGCTACAGCCTGCTCGACGTGCTGCAGCGCCGCCCCCTCACCGCCGCCATCGGCGTGGGCAGACCGGTCGTGGCCCAGGGCGAAGCTCCCGCCCTGCTCCGCGCCGAGCCCGTCGACCTCAACGGACTCGGCATCCTCGAGGAGGTGAACCGGGCTCTTTCCGACCTCACCGAAGCCGTCGTGCCCTCCGTCGTCAGCATCGACACGACCAAGCGGGTCAACGTGACCCGGGTCGTCCCGACCGATCCCTGGGGCCTCTTCGGCTACCGGCGCAACGAGAGCTACGCCGCCCCCGGCCTCGGCTCGGGCGTCGTCGTTACCAAGGAAGGACACGTGATCACCAACCACCATGTCGTCGCCGGGGTGGACGCCATCCGCGTGACCCTGCACGACGGCGGCCAGTACGACGCCGAGTGGATCGGCAGCGAGCCAAACGTCGACATTGCGGTTCTCCAGATCCAAGCGCCCGAAGGCGGCTCGCTGCCCGATCTCCAGCCCCTCGCCTTCGGGGACTCCCGGTCAGTCCGCGTCGGCGAGATGGTCCTCGCCGTGGGCAACCCCTTCGGACTCAGCGAGACGGTCACCCGCGGCATCGTCAGCGCGAAGCAGCGCGAACTCAACGACGGGGCCAACGAATACTTCCAAGTCGATGCCGTCATCAACCCCGGAAACTCAGGCGGCCCACTCGTGAACGTGCGCGGCGAGATCATCGGCATCAATGTCGCCATTTTCACCGGACAGGAAAACGTCAAGGTGTGGCAGGGAATCGGCCTTGCTATCCCGTCCAACGAGGTGCGCGAGGTCTTCGAGGCCATCGTCCTCGGGCGCCCCCTCATCCGCGGCTATCTTGGTCTAGAGGTCGACAACATTTCCCGGAACTACGCCCTCGCCCTCGGCCTGCCCAGCACCCAGGGCGCCCTCGTCACCGATGTCTCGAAGGGTTCCCCGGCCGAAGCCGCCGGGCTCAAGCCCGGCGATGTCATCACGAAGTTCGACGGTAAGGCGATCCGCAACGCCGACGAGACTCTCTCCCGCATCCGCTCGAAAAAGGCCGGCGAAGTCGCCTCCCTCACCATCGTGCGGAAGGAAAAGACCATCGAGGCGGAGGTCGTTGCCATCGCCCGTTCCGAGACAAACACCCTGCGGCTGCGCGCCGATATTTCCGCCAGCGGCCAGGCCATCGCCGAGGCGGTCGGCATTTCCGTCGCCGAACTTACGCCGCAGCAGCGCGCCGCGCTCTCGATGAGTGAAGACGCCCCCGCCGTCATGATCTCCTCGGTCACTCCCGGCTCCCAGGCCGAGCAGCGCTTCCAGCCCGGCGACCTCGTCCATCGCATCAACCAAGACGACGTTTCCGACGTGGCGACCTTCTACGACCTGCTCGGCTCGCTCCCCAAGGGAAAGACCTCCGTCATGATCCTCAGCCGGAACGGGCGCTTCATCCGCGCCTTCCTCAATCCCTGACGCCCCGACGCCCGCGGCGCCGCCGATGAACCGACTCGAGCCCGCGGAATTCCGGGCGCGTGCGGCGGAACACGCCGCCGCCACCGTCGCCACCCCCGGCGTCTGCTCCTTCTGCTCCGGTCCGCTCTGGCAGCTCGCCGCCCACGACCGTCTCCACGCCAACGAGCCGGCGCGCCGCCTCTTTTTCGCGGAGGATAGCGGTGCCTGGCTCGCGCTGGCCGAGCGGTCCAGACCCGGCTTCCTCCACCCGCTCGAGGGCGCGTGGATGCTCGGCTCGTCCCTCGTCGGACCTCCGGCCGCCGCCGCCCGCCTCCTTCTCGCCTGCATCGACGCCGAAGGTGAAGAAATCGGCGCCATCCTTCTCGGCGGGCTCGTCCGCGGCGGGGCGATGCACCGGGCCGCTGCGCGAGCCCTGCGCCGACGGGGCCGCATCCTCCGCGAACTGCCCGGAACCGGATCCATGCAGATCGATCTCGGCGACGGCTTCCGAGCCTGGCTGAGACGGCGGTCGCGGAAATTCCGGCGCAACGCCGGCCGACTCGCCGATCCCCCGCCCGGCATCGTCCTCGAGGATGCGTCGCAGGGAGATCCTGCGGAACTTCTCCCGCGCATCCTTTCCATCCAGAGGCGCTGCCACAAATGGAGGCGGGGCGGGGACATCTTCCAAGAACCCGCCTACGCCGACTTCTACGAGGCCCTGCTCCACGGGCTCCGCCGCACCGGCGCCTTGCGGCTCCTCTTCGCGAAGCGCGACGGCGCCGACCTCGCCCATATTTTTGGTGGGGTCGTTGCCGACCGTTACCGCGGCCTCCAGATGAGCTACGCCGAAGAAGCCCGCGAACTCGCCCTCGGGAACTGGCTCCAGCTCGAGAACCTCCGGCGCCGCGCCGACGAGGGCGTCGCCGTCTACGACCTCGGCATGCCGGCCCCCTACAAGGAGCGGTGGGCCGACCGCCTTCAGGAGCGGATCGGCTTGCTCTGGCTCGCCTGAACGACCCCGGGCCCCCGCAGCCCCCCGGGGAGGCAATTCGCGCTCGATTCCGTGAACCGTCTCGCCTAAGATCTCCGCACCGCCGAATCCGCACCCTATCCTCCCACGATTCCGAACCCATGTCCGGAAAGAAGCGCAAACCGAAAAGCCCCCCAACGTCGGTCGAGCCGCGTTCTACGCTCTACGTTCTCGGATCGGCGACAATGGCGGCGCTTGTCCTCAGCCTGACACTTTTCCTGCTGGTGCGTGGCTTCCAGTGGCGGGGCGCGCTCATCGCCCTGCGGGCGGAGCCGGGGATCGAGATCCTCGCCGTCGAGCGGGCCGGTTTCTTCAAGAAGCGCCTCCGCGGCCTGCGCGATCCGCTCGCGCCTGCGGCCGAGGAGATCTTGCGGCAGCACAACGTCGGGGCGAAGGGAGCCGAGGTGCTGCTCGCGGAATACCATTCGCTGAACACCCCCTACGCCCGCCAGCGGGAGGAGGCGGAGGCGGCACGCTTCGAATCCCTGCGGGCCGACGTACTGACGGCGGTGGGGAATTTCGCCGAAGCCGCCGCAAAACGGCGGGAGGAGGATTTGGAAACGCTCACGCGCCTGCTTTTCGAGACGCGCTTTCCCGAGGCGATGGAGACGGTCGAGATCGAATGGCGGGACGGCTCTTGGCACGCCAAGGGCGGGCTCTACGCTCCCGAGAGGGAGGTCTTCGTCGCCGAAGCTCCAGGGTGCATCGTCGAGGGCGAAATCGACTTCGGCGAACTCGTCGATCTCACCGCGACGCGGACTGAGGCGCTCCGGCGCCAGATCGAGTCGCCCGATCTCCTTGCCGTCGATCTCGACGGAGAGCCCGTCCACCTCGAGCGCATCGTGCGGCTGGTGGGCGACTACGACGAGGTGTGCGAGCGTTCCCGCCTGGCGAAGCCGTCGCTGCGGCTCGAGCTGCTCGGTGGCGGACCCGGGGTCCCGCCGGACCGGATCGCCGCACTCGAGTCCTCGCTCTTCGCGGCAGGAGCGATCGACCGGAGCCGTTTTCGCGGAAAATTCCGGTCCGAGGCCGATCCGGGTTCGCCGCTGCGGGCCCATCTCCGGCTCGCCGAAGAGCCTTCCGATCCATGAAAGAGGCCGTGCCCCGCTCCCGCCACGTGCAATGGCTCGTCGCGCCGGTCGCAACCTTCGCGGCCGTCTGCGCCCTGCTCTTCGCGGCGCGGATCTACGAGAAGATCCCGGCGAAGCCGCCCGCCTGCGGCCTGCGCACCGTCTTTGGAATCCCCTGCGTCGGCTGCGGCGGAACTCGGGCAATGCGGGCCCTCGCCGAAGGGAGGCCCCTCGAAGCGGCTCGCTTCAATCCCGCCGTCGTTCTCGGCGTCGGCATCGCCGGTTTCTGGATGCTCGGCGGCTGGTGGCGCTACCGGACCGGGGCGGTACCGCCGCCTTTCCCCGAGCAGAACCGCCGCATCGTCCGGAACGCTGCTGCGGCCGGGGTGCTGCTGCTGCTCAACTGGATCTACCTGATTCTCTGCCTGCCATGAAAATTTCCCTCGAAGGACAGACCGCCCTCGTCACCGGAGCGGCGCGCGGCATCGGCCTGGCCATCGCCCGCGCCTTTCTCGAGGCGGGCGCTTCGGTGCTCGCCCTCGACCGCGATGCCGCAGCTCTCGAAGCCATCGCCTCGGCAGCGGACGGGCGTGTCCAAGCGATGCCGCTCGATGTCGCCGACTACGGACCCCTCTCCGAAGCCTTGGCGGACCGCCGCATCGATCACCTCGTCTGCGCGGCGGCGGTGGGCTCGGGGAAAACCGGCTTCCCTTTCTGGAGGATGGAGCCCGCCGATTGGGACCGCGTGCTCGGGGTGACCCTGATGGGGGTGGTGAACACCGTGCACGCCAGCGTTCCGGCTCTTCTCGCCGGAGAGACCGAGCGCAAGTCCGTCCTGCTCGTCTCCTCGGTGGCGGGACAGATCGGATCGCCGACCGATCCTCCCTACAGCGCTGCGAAGGCCGCGCTGATTAGTTTTGCGCAAGTCGCGGCGAAAGATCTCGCGCCGCACGGCATCCGGGTCAACGCCCTCTCCCCGGGCATGGTCCGGACCGATCTGAACCGCTCGGTGCACGCCGCCTCGGCCGAGGCCGGTTCCACGGACTACGAGGAATGGGCCCGGGAAAAGATCCGTCGCGTCGCTCCTCTCGCCCGATGGCAGGAACCCGAGGAATTTGGCGCCATGTCAGTCTACCTCGCAAGCGACCACGCCCGCAACATCACCGGCCAAACCCTCAACATCGACGGCGGGCAAGTGATGCACGCGTAGCGACGGGCGTGTTGGCTTCCGGCGGTGGCACCTACTTTCCCCCATCACATCCTTCTACAAATCCCGCAACAACTCGTCCAGTGCCCGCCCCAGCCCCTCGCGGGCCAGCGCCGCACGTCGGCCGCCACCGACCGCCTCGCCGTAGCCGGTCCAGCGGCAGTCTTCCGGCTGCGCGACCATCCCCGCGCGGACCGACTTCCCTGTCAGGCTCGATGATGGGACGTTGGGAGGCACCCGGGGTTCAGGGCCTAGCCCGCTCCCCGTGCTTCGTCAGCCCCAGCGCCACTGCTGCATCGACGAGCGATTGGATCGGGGGCAGGCAGCCGCGGAAGACCAGCTTTTGCGGGATGGCTTCACCGTGCTGCTCGAACAGACCGCTGACGAGCGCATTCACGAAGGAGCTGTTGGCTACGCGGACCCCAGTGAAATCGATGACCTGCATGGGCCACGTCTCCGCCCTCGTCTCAGACTGCTTCCTTGCTCCGCCTGTCGGCGAAGACCATCCGCAGCACCGCACGCACGCCCTCGTTCGCGGCGGCTAGCCGCACCCGCTCGCGAAAAAGATCGGGACCGAACGCCGAGAAAAGGTCGCCGAAACACTCGTCGGCGAAGGCGTGCGAAACCGCGCCGACGCCGGAAAAATCGATCCGCACCTCCTCGCCGCTGTCGAGCAAGGCCCGGATCTCGTCGCGAAATCGGGCTCCCATGAAGCGCGTCTCAAGGACGTCGCCGCCGTCCTTGCTGGGATTCAGAACCGTCATGGTTTGTCGAAGGCTACGGAATCCCCAATCGTCGAAGCAATCAAGCGCGTCTCAAGGATTCAAATCGAGCAAGCGGTAGGTCGTCCGGCACCGACCGTTCTTGAACGCTACTGTGGACTTGAGGAGGCGGGCGAGACACTCGCGGTCGAAGTACTCGCGGTTCCACTCGCTGAAGGTTTCGACGCTCAACTCATCGTCGAGGCGTCCCGAGAGCCTGTGGCCGTCCTCGTCATTGAAGTCGTAGCGCCAGGAATCGAGCAGAACCCCTCGAAAGACACCCCGCACCTCGATCTCCTCTTCGTTCGAAACTGTCCCCGACACCCGGTCAAACGCTTCCGAAGCTTCCCTCGGCGCGAGCGAACAGCGAACGTCGCCCGACTCCAAGATCAAGGAGGCATTGGCTTTGGCGACGATCCCGAGAAAATCCTTCAGGTTCTGGATGAGCCTTGGGGAGTTGTCATCCAGCTCGGAGGCGAAGTCCTCGTCGCTGCGGGCGGCCGAGTCCACTAAGCGCGTCACGTGAGCCAGAGTGTCGGCGAGCTGGCCTTCCTCGAACAGTTCGTCGCCCTCGGCCTTGGTCAACTCCAGTCCGAAGGATCCGCGGGGCAGCCCGGTCAGCAGGAGGCGCGACTGCGACTCGCCGGACCGGCGGCCCCGACTGCCCACTTTGCCGAGGTGACGGTGGGCGTAGTCGGTCATGACCATGTTCTGGAAGGGAACGAGGACTTGCCCGGCAAAGGTGGCGTCGATGCCGTTGGAACCCTGCACCGGATCGCCTGCGAAAAAGAGAACCGTCCTGGGCTCGACTTCGCCGACAGGCAGTGATTCAAGGCGCTCCTCGACTTCCTTGCGCCGCGCGGACAGAGACGCTGACATGAAGGGATCGCCCGACACCATCCCGAGGAGTCGATCCGTCTCGATCAGTTGGGTCTTCAAATGCTCCCGCTGGCGGCGCGTCGTCATGGGGCAAATCCGGCTAAGATCTTCCGGGCCTCAGCATCTTCCACTGCGGTCGCGGACATTGATCACACGATCGCTTCCATCGACCTTCGGCTTCCTCCGCCGTTGGCCTTCCATTTGCAGCTCAAGCCTCGGATGCGCCTCCAGAAACTCGATCAGCTCCTGCTCGGTCACCAAGGGCATGGCCATCGCCTTGCAGAAGACGTCCGCGTAGGAAACCTCATCGCGGTCTTCGAAGAGTTCCATCACCCGATCAAAGGCACGCTCGCGATATCTCTGCCTCAGCGACGCGCTGACTGGCTCGATGGCATCCGCAGAAAAGAGCGGGATCTGGTCGCCGAACTCCTTCGTGTGCTTCAACTCGTCTTGAAGCGAGGCCGCGTGGGCCTCCGCTTCCTTGAAGACCTTGATCCCGACCGGGCTGTTCGTGGCGAAGACCATGAAATACTTGATTCCCTTCTTGTCGGGCTCCAGAACCACACAGGAAGAGACGTGCTCGAAGCCGCAAAGCTTCCGCAGGCTCCGGCAGTATTCGCGAACTGCAACGTCTTGACGATCTTCGGGGGCGGC
>SLGN01000362.1 GCA_007123695.1 Verrucomicrobiales bacterium | reverse complement strand
TCGGGATGGCGGGGTCGAGGAAGTTCTTGCTGATCGGGTAGAGGTAGCGGCTCGACGGCGGCGCCTTCTCGGGATAGCGCGAGGCCCCCTCGGGCGCGGCGGGCTGGTGGCCCGAGGCGCTCGTGACCCCGTGCCGGGCCGAATACTGGCCGCTCTGGATCGAGGCGCGCGTCGGGGAGCATAGCGGCATGGCGTAGGCGTCGGTGAAGCGCATCGACTCGGCCGCCAGCCGCACCATGTTCGGCGTCTCGTAGTATTCCGATCCGTAGGGCTCGCTGTCCATCCAGCCCATGTCATCGACGAGGAAGAGGACGATGTTGGGACGCTTCGTTGGCTCGGCTGCGTCGGACCGAGGCACGGAAACGAAAATTGCGATAAGAAGGATTATGGAAAAAAGCAAATGCCTCATAAGGAGCAGGAAACGGGACGGAGAAACCCCGCAAAGTCGTTGAAGTTGCCTATGCCACTCCGGGCAGGCGTGAATCGAAGGCAAAGGGCTCGGGATCGCCCAGCTCGATGCGGGCAAAGTCGGGATGCTCGGGATTGAGCAGGTAGTTCCATTCGCGGGAGACGATCGCGCTTGGAACAGCGAGTACGGCCGATCGCTCCTCCGCCAGCCAGGCGTCGCCGGTCTTCCGCACCTCGGGCGGAGTCGGCACCCGCGTCCACTGGTCCGGCAGCGCCCCGGGCGGCACCGTCTCGACCAGCTTCGGATCGAAACGGCAGGGGATCGCAACCCAGCGGAAGCGCACCGGCGGATTCAGATGAACCAGCAGCTCGAGGGCGGCTAGGGAAAGATTGCCGCTGGTGTAGACGACCCGACGCCCCCGCGAATTCCAGCGCCCGCCGGCCTTCGCGGCCCCCTCGCCGTCGAAGGCCGAGTCCGCGTATTTCGACTTCACGATCCGCCATGCCGTAGGAATCATGAATAGACGCCGTATTCGATGCGGGCGAGGAGATCCTCGACCTCGCGCGCGCCCACCTCGGTCTCGGCGTAGGAAAGGGGCGTCTCGCCCCCGAGACCGAACTGCGGCGCCGCCATCCAGGCCCGCGCCGCCTCCAGCGACTCCATCGTCGCGACGGCCAGACCCAGAAGGCGAGCGAAGCGGACGACCCGGTCGGATTCCCCGGGGTCGAGCCGACCGGCGACCTTGCGCCGGTGCAACGTCGCCCGCGAGATGCCGAGATGGGCCGCAAGCCGCTCCATCGGCAGATCGAGCAGCGCACGCAGCTCTTCGAGCTCGCGGAAGGGCAGCCCGTCTCGGAGCCGCTCAATCAAGAACGGGAGCGGGAGCCCCCCGGCGCTCTCGACACCGTTGCGGACGAGGCTGCCGACACCGTAGAAGGCGTCTCGGTCGCCGACACGCAGGCTTCCTGACTCTTTCAAATCCCTCTCCATACGAATCATTCTACCTCTCCCTTTGAGAAGCTCAACCCTTTTTTCGCCTTCCCAAAAGAACGCCGACACAGCCCCCCCATCGTCCGCAGAATCACGCGAGCAGGTCCCGCACGACGTGGCCGTGGACGTCGGTGAGGCGGAAGTCGCGTCCGTCGAAACGGTAGGTCAGTCTCTCGTGGTCGAGACCGAGCTGGTGCAGGATCGTGGCGTGGAGATCGTGCATGTGGACCTTGTTCTCCACCGCCATGAATCCAAAGTCGTCGGTCGCTCCGTAGGCGTGGCCCGGCTTGAAGCCGCCGCCCGCGAGCCAGGTGGTGAATCCTTTTGGGTTGTGGTCGCGTCCGGTGCCGTTGCTCTGGGCGTAAGGAGTGCGACCGAACTCCCCGCCGAACCAGACGATGGTGTCCTCCAGAAGCCCGCGCCGCGCGAGATCCTCCAACAACCCGGCGACGGGCCGGTCCACGGCAAGGGCGTGGTCGGCATGCTTGGGCAGGTTGGAGTGCTGGTCCCACGCCGGGTTGGCGGTGTTGTCCCCGTAGGTCACCTGGACGAAGCGCACTCCCGCCTCGCAAAGACGGCGTGCGAGGAGGCATTTGCGCCCGAAATCCTCGGTCGGCGCCCCGTCGCGGATTCCGTAGATTTCTCGGGTCTCTTCGCTTTCCTTCGACAGGTCGGTGACCTCGGGAGCGTGGCGCTGGATGCGCCAGGCGAGTTCGAAGGTCTTGAGCGCCGCCTCCAGTTCGGGGTCGCCGGAACGCCTCGCCAGCTGCGCCTCGTTGATCGACTGGAGAAAATCGAAGCGCCCCCGGCGCTGCGCCTCGGTCAGGCTTGCGTTGCCGACGTTCCGGATCGATGCCTTCGCGGCCGGTGCGGCGGCGCTTCCCAGCGGGGTGCCCTGGTGGACCGGCGGCAGGAAGGCGCTCCCGTAGTTGCGCGCCCCGCCGTTGCCGCTGGAGGGCCCGATGGTGAAGAAGCCCGGCAGGTTCTCGCTCTCGCTGCCGAGCCCGTAGGTGATCCAGGACCCCATCGACGGTCGAATGAAATTGGTCGAACCGGTGTGCAAAAACAGCGTGGCGGGGCCGTGCGCGATGCCCTCGGTGTGCATCGAGTGGACAAAGCAGAGCCGATCGACGTGCCGCGCCACCTCGGGGAAGAGCGACGAGACCTGCCGCCCGCACTGGCCATGCTGCGAGAACTCCCACTGCGGAGCCATCAGCCGCTGCGTCGAGGCCTCGCTGACGCCCGATCTGGCAATCTTGCGCGCATCGAAGAAATCCGCCATCTCGCCGTCGCGCCGGACCAGTTCGGGCTTGTAGTCGAACGTATCGACGTGGCTCGGCCCGCCCTGCATGAAGAGAAAGATGACCCGCTTCGCCCGGGCGGGCAGTTGCGCGATCCGCGGACCCTGCGAAGCGGAAGCGGACCTCCCGGCAAGGGCGGCGAAGGCCAGCCCGCCGAAACCGCAGGAGAGAGTTTGCAGCGCGTTGCGTCGGTTCATGGTTTTTCCTGCTCGATTCGAATGTAAATACAATATTGTTGTCTCACTTCCAATTCCTTACTCCAAATATCGGAAATCCAGACTCGCAAAAAACCCGTGCAGGACCGTGGCCCACGCTTCTTCCTCGCCGTCGGGCGGGGTGGCGGCCAAAAGGCTGGAGACAATGGCTCGCTCGGCCTCGAGCGGAGCGCGTCCGAGCACCCGGTAGGTGGCGAGTTCGAGGCGGCTTTCGTCGCATTTCCCCTCCTCCAGGATCCGTCTGGCGGCGTGGGCGGCCTCCTCCAGCACAAAGGGGTGGTTCATCATCAGGAGCGCCTGCGGCGCCACCGTGCCGAGGTCGCGGCTCCCCGTGGTGCGGCTCGGATCGGCCGCGTTGAACACTTCGAGCATCTCGTGGGGGGAATTGCGCAACGCGGGCAGGTAGACGCTCCGCCTCAGGCTGTCCTGCTCGTAGTCGTAGTCGTTCGACGCAGCCGGGCGGATGGTGGGTCCTCCGACGTTCAAATCCAGTCTGCCGCTGGCCGATAGAATGGAGTCGCGCAGGGCCTCGGCCTCGAGGCGGCGGCGCGGGGCGCGGGCG
>SLGN01000379.1 GCA_007123695.1 Verrucomicrobiales bacterium | reverse complement strand
TTTCGGTTTCGATCTCGGTGCTAGCAGCGGTCTGGTGAGTCTCGGCAAAGGCCCCGTCGGCTGAAGTCTCTGTTTCGATCGGGCTCCTGTTTGCGAGTCGGAAATGTTTTCCCCTAGTGGTCATCCGTGGTAGGCTCCTCCAGATTGCCAGATCCCGTCACGAGCGGTCGCCATGCTCCGATCCCCCCACCCCCCCAATCTTCTCCCCCGCCGCCGCACCGTATTCGCCGCGTTCCTCGGACTTCTGCCCGCACTGCTCGATCCGGTGGCGGCCCAGGAGATTTCGGAACTCCGCGCCGTCGAGGCCGAACCCGTGTCCGACGCTGCGGGGATTCCGACCGCTCCGCCGGTGCGCCTGTCCTCGGGCGAGGTCCGCGAAAACCTCGTCCTCAAGCCCGGCGACATCGTCTCGGTCAACGTCTTCGCCGAGCCCTCGCTTTCGGGCGCCTTTGTCGTGGGGCCCGGCGGCGAGATCGTCTTCCCTCTGCTCGGCGGGGTGCGTGCCGCGGGCAAGTCGGCGGCGGAACTCGGCGGCGACATCAAGGCGTTGCTCGAGGCCGACTACATCCGCAGCGCCCAAGTCGCCGTCGCCATCGCAGAGGAGGCGCGGCTCGCGCCGCACACTGTCACCGTGATCGGCCAAGTGATGCGGCCCGGCCAGGTTCCCTTCGAGCAGGATTCGACGATGGACCTCTTCACCGCCATCTCCACGGCGGGCGGTCTCTCCGAGCGGGCCAACCGCTCGCGCATCGAGCTGAAGCGCCGCGAGGGCGAGGACTTGCAGACCCAGATCCTCGACCTCGAGACCCATCGAGTGCTCCGGCTCCGGGACAAGGACACCGTGGTCGTCCACGCCATGCCGGAGAAGGAGATCGCCGAAAAGATCATCCACACCATCACCATCATCGGCGAGGTGCGGTCCCCCGGCCAGATTCCGCTGAAGGACGACCAGCCCGTCGACATCATCTCCGCCATCGCCATGGCGGGCGGCTTCACCCCCACGGCGAGACCGTCGAAGGTCTTCGTGCGGCGCCCTTCGGAGGCGGGCATCGAGACTTTCGAGGTGAACGTCTCGAAGATGCAGCGGGACAGCACCCAGCCCTTCATGCTGCTGCCCAACGACACCGTCAGCGTGCCGCAGAGCGTCTTTTGACCGGCCTCGGGCGCGACAGGCCACCGCTTCCCGCCCGCCCCGCCGGTTTCCCCGTCTTCCGCATGAATCCGTCCCATCACGACGATGCCGACCCATCCGACGCCGCCGGGCGCGGGTGGAAGGACTACCTGCGCTGGTTTCTACGCCGCTTCTGGATATTCGCCATCGCCCTCGTGGGCGGCGTGCTGCTCGGGCTCTACATCTACTCGGTGACGCCGCCGCAGTACCTGTCCAGCGCGACGATCGAAATCCTGCGGGTCAAGCGCGAGGCCGCCGACATCGCCGAGCAGGAAAAGATCCGCATGAGCGGCGCCGCCGAGATGCTCTCGGCCTCGGAGCGGCTCCGGCTGCCGCAGATCTACATCGAGGCCGCCAAGACTCCGTTGCTGCAGAACCGCGACGACATCGTGCCCGCCGTCGCCCGCTTCCCCTGGGCCAGCCAGCCGGTCGTCTCCACCGAGGAGCTCAGTCCGGAGGTCGTCGGGGCGCTGCTCTCGCGGTGGGTCAAGGTGCGCTGGCGCACCGACACGGCCTTGCTCGACCTGACCGCCACCCACACCGACCCGGAGCTGGCCCGCGACGCCCTCGCCGCCGTGCTGACCGCCTACGAACGCCTTTCCGAGAGCCGGGTCGAGGGTTCGTCGGAGTATGCCCTCGACTACATCCTCAGCACTTCCGCCGAGATCAAGGAGCGCCTCCTCAAGCTCGAGAGCGAGCTGCTGCTCTACCAGCGCTGCCTCGGCGTGAGCAAGGAGATCGACGAGGCCGAGCGCCAGATCGCCGAGATGGAGAAGCGCTACCTGCCCAAGTGGCCGCCCCTCGTCGAGGCCAAGGAGCTGCTGCGCATTCTGGAGAGCCGCTTCGAGCAGGAGGTCGAGCAGGTAAAGGGCCTGTCCGAGGAGGAGGGGGCCTTCTGGGAAAAGAGCCTCGCCAACCTCGGCGGGACCGGCGAAGGGCGCTCGAAGGCCATGCGGCAGCTCGCCGCGACGCGGGCGAATGTGCTCCAGCGCGAGCTCGAGGCCGAAAAGCAGGTCTACGACAACCTCATCCTGCAGCTCAAGGAGGGCAAGGTGACGCGGGGCTTCGCGGGACGCCAGTTCGAGGTCGTCCAGCCGCCCACCCTGCCGCCCGTGCCCTTCGCCCCCTCGCAGGCCAAGCTGCTCGTCCAGTTCGGCGGGGGCGGCGCCGCCCTCGGGGTCGCCGTGATCATGCTGCTCGGCTTCCTCGACCCCACCCTGCGCACCGTCGACGAGCTCGAGCGGCTCTGCGGCATTCCCGTGGTCGGCGCCATGCCCGCCTTCCGCTCGCGCGAGTCGCGGGCGGGATCGCTCGAGCTGGAACTCGACGCCCAGTCGCCCTCGTCCGAGGCGATCCGTTCGCTCCGCACCGGGCTGACCTTTCTCGGCACCGCCGAGGAGCGCTGCACCTTCCTCGTCACCAGCGCCATCCCCGGCGAGGGCAAGAGCTGGGTCGCCTCGAACCTCGCCCACGCCTTCGCCGTGCAGGGCGACCGCACCCTGCTCATCGACGCCGACCTCCGCCGCCCCGTCCACGCGGAAATCTTCGGCTATCCCAAGGACTCGAAGGGCCTTTCCGACCTGCTCTCCCTCGGCGTGCCGGTGAAGGAAATCATCCAGCGCACCGAGATTTCGGAAAACCTCTTCCTCATCGCGGCGGGGAGCCGCTCGGCGAATCCCGCCGAACTCCTCGCGGGCCGCTCCCTGCGGCCCCTCGTCGAAAAGCTGACCGAATACTTCGACCGCATCGTCATCGACTCGGCCCCGCTGGTGCCCGTCAGCGACTCCGTGCCCCTGGCCAAGATCGCCCAGTCCGTCGTGCTCGTCGCACGCATGGGCAAGACGCCCCGGGGCGCCATCGCCCGGGCCGTGCGCGTGCTCGCCGACAACGGGACCCGGCCCGTCGGCCTCGTCGCCAACGGCCTGCCCCGCGCCCGCACCCGGGGCGGCCAGGGCTACTACTACTCGTATTCCGGCGGCTACTCGAGCTACACGCGCGAGGAGTCCAAGTAGCCGAACCTCTCCCGGCCCGATGAGGCTCCCGACCGAACGCCTGCCTCCGTGGCACCGGCTCGCCGCCCTCGCCCCGCTCGCGGCGGTCTGTTTCTACGCGCCGCTTGCCTACGGCGGCACCACGCCGTGGACGCAGGGTGTCGTCGACTGGCTGCTCGTTCACGGGTTCGTCCTTTGGCTCGTCGTCCTCGCCTACGAGCGCCGGAGACCGCGCACGCCGCTGCCGCCCCTCGCCGCGCTCGCGCTGCTCGCCGTGCTCGGTCTGCTGCACGCGACCAATCCCAAGTCCGTGTTCGA
>SLGN01000622.1 GCA_007123695.1 Verrucomicrobiales bacterium | reverse complement strand
TCAGCGGTCCTGTTGAAGCCGGAGAGTTTTCAGTTTTCAGTTTTCAGTTTTCAGCGGGTCTGCGGGAGAGTTTGGCCGAAGGCGGACGAGCGTTGCCAGACGGCTGAAGGCTCCACACCAAGCGGAGTCTGCGGAGGGTGGAGGAGAGTGGGCGGTCGGGCGGTGGGATCAGCGCGAATCAGCGAAGATCAGCGGTCCTGTTGAAGCCGGAGAGTTTTCAGCCGGTAAAGGAGCCCTCCGCTCGGGGCCTCCGCACTCAACGTGCCTCGAGAATTTCCTCTAGCACGCGTCCCTCAACGTCCTCCATCTCCAGTCCGAGGACGGCGGCCATGGTCGGAGCGACGTCGGTGTTGCTGATTTTCTCCAGCACGACGCCCGCCTTGATTCCGGTGCCGGAGGCGACGAAGCTCGCGCCCATCAGGGGGTGGAAGGCCGAGTATCCGTGGGTGCCCTTGGTCGCGTCGGTCGCGAGAATCGCCTCTCCACCGTCGCCTTCGTCCTTGCCGGAAAAGGCGTAGCCGTCGGCGGCGCTCAGCATCAGGTCGGGGACTCGGGGAACCTCCGAGGGGAGAAGGTGGCCGAATTTGGCAACTAGTCTGCCAGACCATCGATCGAGACGAGGATGACGTGGCGCTCCGTGTCCGCCGAGGCGGCGGGAGTCGGCGCGGCAAAGGCAAGGCCGAGGAGTCCGACGAGGAGCAGGGCGGGGAGGGGAATGGCTGGAATCGGCGCTTTCATGGTCGTGGGCCGCAAACGGATATCACGCCCGCCGACCACAGGGAAGCCCCGGCGCAGGCGTCATGGCGTCATGACGCCCGCATTGCCCGAGAGGCCAGCCCGAAACAGCGCATTGCCCGAGAGGCCAGCCCTAAACAGAGAATCAGTGCGGACGGTTTCTCCGGGGCGTCTCCGCATCCGTCGTCGCGGAGATCGTCGCGGAGATCGTCGCGGAGATCGTCGCGGAGATCGTCGCGGAGATCGTCGCGGAGATCGTCGCGGAGACGGACGAGACATTTGCCCTCGTTTGGAAAGCAGCTGGGTTCCCCAGCGGGCCGACAATTCTGCCTTGCGGCCACACCGACGCCCACGCCACGCCCGGGCTGCCGTGGATGCGGCGACCGGCCTTGCTGGACACCCGAGGCCGGGATGGGTAGGATCGACATCGGGAGTTTGCCCCGTGCCTTGGTCTGCGTTCCGGCCCGAAGCCACCGCCGTCTCCTATGCGCCCGCACCGGCTCCGCTCGCTTCAGTTTTTCGACCCGACATCCTGCATGACCGCCTCCCGATTCCTTATCAGCCCGCTCGCTGCGACGTTCCTCGTTGGCTCCGCCCTCGCCCTCCTCTCCGCCCCCGACGCTCTCCGCGCCGAGCCGGTGAAGATCCTTTTCGACACCGACATCACCGGCGACGTCGATGACGTGCTCGCCCTCGCGATGTGCCACACCCTCGCCGACCGCGGCGCCTGCGAGCTGCTCGCGGTCACGGTGTCGAAGAACCACCCCCTCACCGCCCGCTTCGTCGACGCGCAGAACACCTTCTACGGCCGCTCCGGCCTGCCCGTCGGCGTCACCCGCGACGACGACGCCCAGCATCGCGAAAGCCGCTTCCTCGAGCTGGTCGAGTCCACCCGCTACCCCCACACGCTGCAGAGCAACGACGAAGCCCGCGACGCCGTCGAGCTGATCCGCGCGCTGCTCGCCGCCCAGCCCGACGGCAGCGTCGTGATCGTCAGCGTCGGCATCGCCTCGAACCTCGCCAACCTCTTGAAATCCCCCGGCGGCCCCGAACTCGTGAGCCAAAAGGTGAAGACCCTCTCGATCATGGCCGGCGCCTTCGCCTTCTGCAACGGCACCAACTACCACCTCGAGGCCAACGTCGTGAACGGCATCGGCTACATGCAGACCGTCGCCGACGAGTGGCCCGAAGAAGTCCCCATCGTCTGGAGCGGCTTCGAGATCGGCGAAGCGCTGCCCTTTCCCCGCATCGTCGTGCAGCGCGACTTCGACTACCTGCCCCACCACCTCGTCAAGGAAGCCTACCTCCTCCACAGCGGCCCCGAACACGATCGCCCCTCCTGGGACCAGAGCAGCGTGCTCCACGCCGTCCATCCCGACCGCGGCTACTTCGGCCTCTCCCCGGCGGGCCGCGTCACCGTGCTCGACGACGGCTTCACCCGCTTCACCCCCGCCCGCAACCGCCCCGAAGCCAGCCGCCGCGACCGCTTCCTCACGATGACTCCCGAGCAGCGCAGCCGCGCCCTCGAGGCCATCGTCCAACTCGTCGTCCAGCCCCCGCAACGATGATCCCCCCGTCCGCATCGTCGTCGTCGGCTCGCTAGATTTAGACCACGCCCTCGCCGCAGGCTAGACCCACGATCTCCCCTGACTGCAACGATTCACTCCCCTGCGAGTTCCAGAATTTCGGCTTCAAGACTCTGGGAAATGAAAAAGCCTGCTTCCTTCCGTAGACGATGGATTTCCTCCGAGACGGAGCTTAGAGATCCGTCTCGCTTGCCGACCAGCAGCACACCTAAAACACCAATCGCACGTATTCCGAGCAGGGCAGCCCTCTCGCGGCCCTCCCGTTCGTCCATCAGAACCGCTTCTGGCGACCGCAGGTATGCCAGCCGAACGGCCTCTGTTTCGCCAGGATCAAGACCTTCGAGTTCCGCAGGAAAGGGCGCGTCCTCGGGCAAAGACGTTTCCACCAGCCATCCGTCCGTTATCGCACGAGCGAGGGCAAGTCGAGCGGTGGGTTCTCGCAACGCCGAGAGCTCTCGGCTGACCGCCAAGGGCACCAACACTCTCCCGAACTGCTCGCGCAAGAGGTCGAGCCGATCAATCAGCGCGAGATTCGACAGGGGCGAGGTGTCACTCACCACGAGCATAGGCGAGATCGGCAGCGAGCTCCGCCTCCGTGTAGTGGCGAGCGATGCCGCGTTTGCCGAGTTCCTTGCCGAAATCCAGCTTCGCCATTCCCGCAAGCTCCGCAGCCTTGCCAAGACTGAGCAGATCCTGGGCATAGAGCGAACAGGCGATCTCAAGGAGCAAATAGACCTCCCGTTCGCCTTCAGGCACTGGAATCACTGCCAAAACTTCGTCAGGAATGTCGAGCGTGAGGCTCATGCTCTAACGTAGCCCGGAATCCAAACCTGGCAAAGCGCTTCTCTCCCGAGCATCTTACCCAGAACTCCCAACGCCCAGCGCCGTCCAGCCCCCGCAGCCATGATCCGCGGCCCTCTTACCACCTCCTGCCCGCTCGCCCGCCGGGCACTGCTGCCCCTGCTGGCTCCGCTCCTCGGCGTCGCCGCCGCTTCCCTAGCCGCCGCGTCGGGCGCCGCCCCATCCGCACCGCCGAACCTCGTCGTCCTGATGACCGACGACCAAGGCTACGGCGACCTCTCCTGCCATGGCAACCCCCTCGTGCAGACGCCGCATCTCGACCGCGTCCACGCCGAGAGCGTCCGCCTGACCGACTTCCACGTCGCGCCCATGTGCACCCCCACGCGCGGCCAGCTCCTCACCGGGCTCGACGCCGCCCGCAACGGGGCCATCAACGTCAGCAGCGGGCGCGCCCTGCTGCGCCGCGAGCTGCCCACTCTCGCCGACCTCCTCGCCGGGGCCGGCTACGCCACCGGGATCTTCGGGAAATGGCACCTCGGCGACACCTACCCCTATCGGCCTCAGGACCGCGGCTTTCACGAGAGCCTCTGGTTCCCCTCCAGCCACATCAACTCCGTGCCCGACGCCTGGGACAACGACTACTTCGACGACCTCTACCGCCGCGGCTCGACCCTCGAGCGACAGGAGGGCTTCTGCACCGACGTCTTCTTCCGCGAGGCCATCGCCTGGATCGCCAAGCAGCAAGAGGCCGACACGCCCTTCTTCCTCTACCTGCCCACCAACGCCCCCCACACCCCCTACTGGGTGCGGCAAGAAGACCGCGAAGCCATGGCCCGCCGCTTCGCCGAGGTCGAGGCCGACGGCTCGTTCCATGCCGACCTCACGCCCGAGCAACGCCGCGACCTCATCGACTTCCTCGCCCTCATCCAGAACATCGATGACAACGTCGGACGCCTCGACGCCGAAGGCCAGCCCCTGCTCGGCGCCTACTACGTCCACGTCACCCGCCTCTGAAGCCGATGGTATGGCAAAGGGAAGGTTGCAAGTCGGAGCGGGCCGAAGTGAAGATTCCCGCCACGCGAGCCGCCGTGGATGCGGCGACCGCCTCGCTGGACACCCGAGGTCGGGATGGGTAGGATCGACATCGGAGAGTGCCCTCTCCCGTTCAGGGGGCGCAGCTCTCCGCGTTCCGACCCAAAGCCCCCCGCGTAGCCCCATGCGACCCAGCCCGCTCTCGTCCGGTACCGTCCTGCTTCTCGCCCTCGCTCTTCCGGCCAACGTCTTCCTTGCCGCCGAGGAGGCGGATTGGCCCGCCTACCGAGCCGACGCCGCACGCAGCGGCTACGCCGAGGATCCGGTGCCCTACCAGCTCCGCCTGCGCTGGACCTTCCGGACCGCTCCGCCCGCGCCCGCTTGGCCGGGATCCGACCGAGTGGACTACGACCTCGTCCACCAGCCCATCCTCGTGGGGGGGCTCGTGCTCTTCGGCAGCTCCGCCGACGACCGCGTCTACGCCCTCGACGCCGCCACCGGGGAGCTGCGCTGGAGCTATTTCACCGAAGGGCCGGTGCGCTTCGCCCCGGCGGCGTGGGAAGGCCGTGTCTTCGTCGCCAGCGACGACGGCCACCTGCACGCCCTCGCCCTCGCCGACGGTGCCCTGCTCTGGCGGCACCGGGCCGGGCCGACGGCGGAGCGCGTCCTCGGCAATGAGCGGCTCGTCTCCCGCTGGCCCGCCCGGGGCGGTCCGGTGGTGCGGGACGGCATCGTCTACTACAGCGGAGGCATCTGGCCCAGCGACGGGGTCTACGTCCACGCCCTCGACGCCGCGAGCGGCGAAGCACTTTGGAGCAACGGAGAGACCGGCGGGATCACCATGCCACAGCCCCATGGAGGGGCCGACGCCGCCAGCGGGGTGGCGCCCCAAGGCTACCTGCTCGCCGCCGAGGACGCGCTCGTCGTGCCCACGGGCCGTGCGGTGCCGGCCGTCTTCGACCGGGCCGAGGGCGGGCTGCGCTACTACCACCTTCAGAAAAACCAGCACCGTGGCGGCACCCGGACGGTGCTCGACGGCGACAGCTTCATCAACGGGGCAGCGCTCTTCGATCTTGAGAGCGGCGATCTCTCCGCGCAAGTCGGGGCCGGCCCGGTGGTTGCGGTGCCCGGTGGCCTCGTCCGCGCCGAAGGGCGCTCCCTCGCCTCCTACCGGTGGCGGGAGGAGGAGCGCTTCGACCGCCGCGGGGAGGCGCACCAGGTGCGGGTCCTCGAACTCGACCGCGTCGCTCCGCTGGAGGAGGAGGCTCTCGAGTTCATCGTGACCGGCAACGAGGCGGTCGTCGGGAGCGACGGACGGGTCGTCGCGATCGACTACAGGGGCCAGCGCAACGAGTGGTGGAAGCACGAGGTCGAGGGCAAGGCGCTCGGCCTTGCGGTGGCCCGCGGGCGCCTCGCGGTCGCGACCGACGCCGGGGTGCTCTACCTTTTCGACGCCGATCCCGAGGCGCCGCCCGCCGCCGAGCCGGACGCCGGCGAGGTCGCCAAGGCTCCCGCCCTCTCCCCGGAAGCAGAGGGCGAAGCGCTCGCCGAGGCTGCGGCGATTCTCGAAGCCGCCGGGATCGTGGAGGGCTACGCCGTGGTCCTTGGCGCCGGGGACGGAACGCTCGCTGCGGCGCTGGCGCAGCGCTCCGGGCTCCACGTCCTCGCGGTGGAAAGCGACGCCGCGCTCGCCGCCGAGGCGCGGCTTCGGCTCGCCGCCTCGGGTCTCTACGGGACGCGCGCCAGCGTCCAGGAGGTGGCGCCGGAGGCCACCGCCTTCGCCCCCGGGTTCGCCGACCTAGTCGTGATCCCGGCGGCGCGGGCCGGCGACTCGGCGCTCGCCGAGGAGGCGGCCCGGCTTCAACGGCCCTACGGCGGGATCGTCGCCGTGCCCGGGGATGCCGACGTCTCGATCGACCGTCGGGGCGCTCCGGAGGGCGCGGGCGAATGGACGCACCAGAACGCCAACCCGGCGAACACGCTCTGTTCCGACGACGAGATCGTGCGCGGCAGGCTGACGATGCAATGGTACCGCGACGTCGATTTCGAAATCGTCAACCGCCATGGACAGGGACCCGCGCCGCTGGTGGCGGACGGCCACCTCGTCGTCGCCGGAGTCCACGGCATCTGCTGCCTCAACGCCCACAACGGGCGTCTCCTCTGGGAGTTCGAATGGCGCGACCTGCTGCTCGACTACGACGGCATCCACCACGACGTCGGCGTCGGCGATACCGGTGGCCCCCTCTGCATCGGCGGCGGGGCGGTCTACGTGAAAGGGGGCGAACGCTGCCTGCGGCTCGACCTCTCCACCGGCGAGCTGCTGGGCGAGCTGCGCACGCCGGTGACCGACGACGCCGAGGACCGCGCCTGGGGCTACCTCGCCTACGCCGACGGGCTGCTCTACGGATCGGTCGCCAACCACGCGCACAACGTCAGTCCCCGCTACCCGCTCACCTCGCTGCGGACCGAGTCGGTGCGCTTCTTCGCGATGGATCCCGAGAGCGGCGAGCTGCGCTGGAGCTACGAGCCCGAGGGCTCGCTGCGGCACAACGCCATCGCCATCGGCGGGGGGCGCGTCCACCTCGTCGACCGCCCTCTCGTCGAGGCCGACCGCGTCACCGAATTCCGTCGCGGCGGCCAGCGCCGAGACCCGCTCGAGGTCGACGAGCTGCCCGGTGGATCGCTTCTCGCGCTCGACGCCGCCACCGGCGAGCTCCTCTGGCGCGACGACGAGGGCATCTGGGGCACCCAGCTCTCGGTGAGCGCCGACCACGAGATCGTGCTGATGAACTACAAGGCGGTGCGCCACTCCTTCTTCGAGCTGCCGTCGGAAAGCGGCGGGCGCCTCGCCGCCTTCGACGCGTCCACCGGGCAGCGCCTCTGGGACGAGCGGGCGAACTACGAAACCCGCCCCGTGGTCAACGACGAGACCGTCTACGCCCAAGGCGGCGCCTGGAGTCTCGTCACCGGGTCGCCCCTGCCGTGGGAGCTGGAGCGGTCCTACGGATGCGGTCAGATTTCGGCGAGCCGCCACCTCAAGCTTTTCCGCTCCGCCACCCTCGGCTACGTCGATCTCACCCGCGACGTCGGCACCGAGAACTACGGCGGCTTCCGGCCGAGCTGCTGGATCAACGCCATTCCCGCAGTCGGCCTCGTCCTCGTCCCCGACGGCTCCTCAAAGTGCCAATGCAGCTACCAGATGAAGGCCTGGTTCGCCCTGAGGGGTGAGTGAACCAAGCGCCCCGCTCTCCCTTTCGGCTCCGGTAGAGTTCCTCCAGCGCCAAGCTGAGGTCGAGGCTGGCAAGATGGACCTCGCCGGAGCGGATCGCCCCGGGCATCTTCCCGCAGTCGGTCTGGCGATGGAGCCAAGCGGAGAGCTGCTCCGCGTTCTGCGAGAGGACGAGATATCTCTCGAAACTCATCGGCTGGGGCGGAAAAGGTCGCAGATCAAGGGCGGCGGAGGGGTGCGGCACTGCGCTACGCCACCGGGAAGAGGCGCTCTTCGCCGCGGAGGAAGCGGGCGGTTTCCTCGGCGGCCTCGAGCCGGCCGCGGCGGCGCTGCTCGCGGGTGGCGCCGCCGGTGTGGGGGGTGAGGACGACGTTGTCCATCGAGAAAAGCGCCTCGCTCACGACGGGCTCCTCTTCGTAGACGTCGAGGGCGGCTCCGGCGAGATGCCCGCTGCGGAGGGCTTCGACGACGGCGGATTCGTCCATGATCTTGCCGCGGGCGAGGTTGAGGAAGAAGGCGCCGCGCTTCATTTCGGCGAGGCGCGCGGCGTCGATGAGCCGACGCGTCGCGGGCGTCAGGGGCACGAGCAGGAGAACCGCGTCGGATGCGGCGAGCAGTTCTCCGAGGGGGCGGTAGCCGGGGTGGTCGTGGGGCCGGGCTTTGGTGTGGACGACTTCCATGCCGAAGGCGCGGGCCCTCGTCTCGACGAGCTTGGCGATGCGCCCGTAGCCGACGATGCCGAGCGTCTTGCCCGCGAGCAGGGTCCCTTCCCACCGGAGCGGCTCCATGCCGAGGTCGGCCCATTGGCCGGTGCGGACGAAGCGGTCGCTCTCGGAGATGCGGCGGGCGAGGTCGAGGAGCAGGCCCATGGCGTGGTCGGCGGTCGATTCGGCGAAGGCGGACGGAGTGTTGCTCGCCGCGACCCCGCGGCGGCGCAGCTCGTCGAGGTCGAGGTTGTCGATGCCCATGGCGGCGTTGGCGACGAAGCGCAGCGAGGGCGCGGCGTCGAGCAGTTCGGCATCGACGCGCAGCTCGCCCTGCGAGAGCACGGCGGCGCATCCGTCGAGCGAGGCGAGCACCTGGTCGCGCGGCGCGGCGCGGATGCCGTTGTCGGGCATGACGATCTCGGCGAGGCCGTCGAGGGGGGATAGGTGCTCGGGGGGGACCTTGAGGGTGACGAAGACGCGGGGGAGGGACATGGGGAAATACGGCGTGGAACGTGGGCGATGAATCGTGAACGGTCGGCGGGGGCTTCCGTCGGCGGCGCCGGCCGGCGAGCGGTCTCAGGCTTCGTCGGCGAGGAGCTTGGCACGCTCGATGGCGCGCATCATGCCCTTGGCCTTGTTGACCGTTTCGAAGTATTCGTTTTCCGGCAGGGAGTCGGCGACGACGCCGGCCCCGGCCTGGACGTAGGCCCTGCCGTCCTTGAGGACGACGGTGCGCAGGGCGATGCAACTGTCGTGGTTGCCGTCGAATCCGAAGTAGCCCACGGCTCCGGCGTAGGCGCCGCGCTTGGATTTCTCCATCTCGTCGATGATCTGCATGGCGCGCACCTTGGGGCTGCCGCTGACGGTGCCGGCGGGAAAGGTGGCCCGCATCACGTCGTAGGCGCTCTGGCCGGGGCGGAGACGGCCAAGCACGTTGGAAACGATGTGCATGACGTGGCTGTAGCGCTCGACCGTCATGAACTCGCTGACCTCGACGCTGCCGTATTCGGCGACGCGGCCAACGTCGTTGCGGGCGAGATCGACGAGCATGAGGTGCTCGGCCCGTTCCTTGGGGTCGGCGAGAAGTTCGGCGGCGAGGGCTTCGTCTTCGCCCGGGGTGCGGCCCCGCGGCCTCGTCCCGGCGATGGGGCGGATGCGGATGCGTCCGTCGATGGCCTGCACGTGGACCTCGGGCGAGCTGCCGACGAGGGCGAACTCGCCCCCGAACTGGAGGCAGAACATGTAGGGCGAGGGATTGACGTGGCGCAGCGCCCGGTAGAGGTCGATGGGGCGGCCCGCGTAGTCGCTCTCGAAGCGCTGCGAGGGCACGACTTGGAAGATGTCGCCGGCGAGGATGTATTCCTTGGCCTTGTCCACCATGGCCTCGTATTCGGCCCGCGTGGTGTTGCTGCGGGCGGGCGGCTCGGGCGGCTCGGCCATCAGGGGGAAGGGGGTGAAGACGCGGGGGCGGCCGAGCTCGGCGATGATCTCGTCGATGCGGGCGCGGGCGGCGGCGTAGGCGGTCTCGGCGTCGGGAAAGTCGTCGGTGCAGAGATTGGCGACGACCTGGAGCTTGCGGAAGCGGTGGTCGAAGATGACGAGCGTGTCGGTGACGACGAAGGCCATGTCGGGCAGTCCGAGCCCTTCGTCGCGGGGCGGGGGAACGGTCGGCTCGAAGAAGCGGACCATGTCGTAGGCGAGAAAGCCCACGGCGCCACCGGCGAAGACCGGCAGCCCCTCGACGGGGACGGGGCGGTAGCGCGCCATGATGCGCTCGAGCTCGTGGAGCGGATCGCCCTCGCTCCCCGGCAGCTCGCGCTCGGCGAAGTCGCCTTCGCCGCCCTCGCGGATGCGCAGGGTGCGCCCGCTCGCGCGGATCTCGAGGCGGGGCCGCGTCCCGAGGAAGGAGTAGCGCCCGATCTGCTCGCTGTTCTCGGCCGATTCGAGGAGGAAGCTGGTCGTCTCGCGGCCCTCGGCGAGCTTCTGGAAGACGGAAACGGGCGTCTCGTAGTCGGCCGCGAGTTCGGTCCACACGGGCACGAGGTTGCCGCTCCGGGAAAGGGCGACGAATTCCTCGAAGGAAGGTTTCAGCACGGTCATCGCGGTGACGGGGTGGGGAAGGGGAGGGCGCGGGCGCCGCTCAGAAGGCCCACTCGGTCTGCCTCCATTCGGGGGCGGCGGCGCGGCTAGGTTCGCACACGTGGCCGGGGTCCGCAGGGATTTCTTCGCGGTAGAGCGCGGGCGGCGGGGGAGGGGCCACGGGCTGCAGCGGCAGGGCCTCGCGGCGCCCGGCGCATTCCACGAGCACGTCCGCCCGCCCGATCGCGGCGAGGCGGCGGCGCACCGCCTCGAGGGCGATCTCGGGCTGGTTGCAGTCGCTGCTGAGGTGGCCGAGGACGACGCGGTGCAGCCGCGTCCCCGCCACGGTCGAGACGAGTTCGGCGGCTTGGTCGTTGGAGAGGTGGCCGTGGCGGTTGCCGATGCGCTGCTTCGTGGCCCAGGGGCGCTTCGTGTCGTTCATCAGCAGGGTCTCGTCGTAGTTCGCCTCGGTGAAGAGGGTGTCGACGTCGCGGAGCCGCTCCTCGACGAGGCGGGTGACGTGGCCGAGGTCGCTGACGACGCCGAGGCGGGTGCTGCCGCAGTCGAAGAGGAAGCCCACCGGATCGACGGCGTCGTGCGGCACCGGGAAGGAGCGCACCTCGACCCCATCGATGCGGAAGGCGTCGCCCGCCTCGAACTGCCGCCAGGCCAAGGGGGCGGCGAGGTTGTCCCGCACAACTGCTCCGGTGCGCGCGGTCGCGTAGACCGGCAGGGAGCGCTTTTTGCAGAAGACACCGAGGCCGCGGGCATGGTCGCCGTGCTCGTGGGTCAGGACGATGGCCGAGAGGCTGTCCGGATCGACCCCGAGGCTCTCGAGCCGCTCCGCGATCTGCCGCGCGGAAAGGCCCGCATCGACGAGGATGCGGGTCTCTCCGTTGCAGACGAGGGCGCTGTTGCCCGAGCTGCCGCTGCCGAGGACCGCCAGATGAAGCATAGGGAAGAGCTTAGGTAGTTAAGCCCTCCGAACAAACGAAAAATCGAGAAAATCGTCCCGCCCCCGGCATGGGCCGAGACGAGGGATCCACCACGGCGGTGCCGATGGTCCTTGGTCCCGGCGGCTATTCGTTCCGTTCCAGCGAAGGATCCGCAGTGTCCCCGGTTGCCCGCAGTGCGTTCCGGGCGCGCTCGGATTCGGGGTGGCGCTCCAGCACGAGGCGCAGGTGGCTGACCGCGTGTTCCGGCCGACCGGCTTCGATGAGCGTCTCGGCCAGCGCCAAACGGGCGGACATGTCGTCCGGCCGGGAGCGGACCAGGCGGTCCAGTTCCCCCACCGCCGCCTCCAGCTCGCCGGACTCCCTCAGCAGCATCCCGAGATTGTAGCGCATGTCGGCGGCCTCGTCCGGATGCGCCTCCGCGGCGCGCCGCAACTGCTCGATGGCGCGCCGGGTCTGCCCTGTACTCGCCAGCGCCACGGCATGCTGGACGGCGAGCTCCGGGTCGCCCGGCAGCAAGCGGACCGCCTCCTCGAAATGGGCGAGCGACTCCTGCCATCGCCCCGTCTCGGCCAGGCTGGAGGCCAGCAGTCGCCGCGCCTCCCCGTCTCCGGGGCGCGACGGCAGCGCGACGAGAAAATGCTCCACCGCGTCGGCGAAAGCACCGGTGTGTTTGAAATAGCACCCCGCCAGATAATGGCTCTCGGCGTCGTCGGGCACGATCTCGAGCGCCTCCAGCGCAAGACGCCCCGCCTCCTCGTGGCGACCGGCCCAGGCATGGACCTTGGCGAGATTGCGCAGGGACTCGCCGCGGGCGCGTTGGTCGAAACCGCTCTCGGTGCGCTCGATCACGACGGGCAGCGCGGTCTGCCGCCAGTCCGCCCGCGGTCGCGCCCATCCGGACTCCGCCAGGGTCTCGAGCAGCGTCTCGGCGAGCAGGCGATGGCCTTCGACGGTCGGATGCACGTGGTCGACGAAAAACTCCCGGCCGGGAACCTTGTGGCCGTGCCGCTCCAGGCTCAGGGCGTCGATCAAACCGCAGAAATCAACCAGGGGCACGTTCTCGGTCTTTGCGACCGACTCGACGATCGCGGGAACCGGGCCGATGGCCCGCAGCGGACAGACGTCCTCGTCGATCGCCCGCAGGAACGATTCGCGCGCCTCTTCGTGGCGGCCGAGGGCGAAAAGCGTCCGGCCCAGCAGGTCCTGCAAGCCGGCGTGCCGCGGGTCGATCCGCTCCGCCTGCCGCAGCAAACCGAGCGCGTCCTCCTTGCGATCCTCGCCCAGCGCCTGGTCCGCCTGCTCGCCGAGCCATTGCCAGGTGCGCAGCTCGCCCTCGGTCAGGTCGTCGCGATGCAGGCTCTTGAAGGGCGGGCTGTCCTTGAGGTTGGAGGCGGGCACCACCAGCACCATCCCGGCGCCGGCCCGCCGGGCGATCGCGGCCATGCGGCGCAGATTGAACTCGAAATGCTCCAGCACGCGGTCGCGCAGGGGATCGTCCCGCTCGTAGGTCTCCGGGCCGATGGAGCGGTCCAGGGCCGCGTCCACCTCGGCGGCCAGCATCGGGCGGCCGCGCGCGCGGGGCCG
>SLGN01000010.1 GCA_007123695.1 Verrucomicrobiales bacterium | reverse complement strand
CCTTTGTCCTCGCCTCCGCCTTTGTCCTCGCCTCCGCCTCGGCGCCGCTCTCCGCCCTCGCCGCGACGCCGCCGAACATCGTCTTCGTGCTCGTCGACGACATGGGCTACGGCGATCTCGGCTGCACCGGCGCGCCCGACATCGAGACGCCCCACATCGACCGCATCGCCGAGACCGGCGTGCTCATGACCGACTTCTACTCGAATGCCCCCGTCTGCACGCCGACGCGGGCCGGCTTTCTCAGCGGCCGCTGGCAGCAGCGTCTCGGGATCGAGTTCGCCTTCGGCTACATGGTCGAGCAAGAGGTGCTGGTCGACGGCGAATGGCTGCCCGAGCCCGACGTGCACGGACTCGGCATGCCCCTCTCGGTCGTGACCCTCGCCGACCGGCTGCGGAAGCTCGGCTACCGCAACGGCGTCTTCGGCAAATGGCACCTCGGCTACAAGGATGTCTACAATCCGGTGAACCGGGGCTTCGACGAATACTTCGGCGAGCTCCTCGGGCACGCCGACTACTACCAGCACGCCTACTTCGACGGCACCCACGCGCTGCGCGACGGGCTCGAGCCGGTCGATCTGAAGGGGCGCTACTTCACCGACCTCGTCAACGAGCGCGCCGCCCGCTTCGTGCGCGAGAACGCGGACCAGCCCTTCTTCCTCTACGTCCCCCATCTCGCCGTTCACGCCCCCTTCCAGGCGCCCGACGCCCCCGACACCCCCTTCGTGACCAAGGAGACGATGCTCGACGGCAGCCGGGCGATCTACAAGGCCATGCTCGAGCGCGTCGACGACGGCGTGGGAATGATCTACGAAGAGCTGGAGCGCGCCGGTCTCCTCGAAAACACGCTCGTGGTACTCTCCAGCGACAACGGCGGAGAGCGCTGGTCCAGCAACTTCCCCTTCTTCCACCACAAGGCGACGCTCTGGGAGGGCGGCATCCACGTGCCCTGCGTGATGAGCTGGCCGGGCACGCTCCCGGCGGGTGCGGTCTCGGGTCAAGTGGGCATCACCATGGATCTGACCGCGTCCTTCCTCGCCGCCGCCGGCGGAGAACTCGATCCCGACGAGCCGCCCTTCGACGGGATCGACCTGCTGCCGATCCTGCGCGGCGAGGCGCCCGAGACCGAGCGCTCGCTCTTCTGGCGCATGGACCGCAGCAACCGCAAGATGAAGGCGGTGCGCCACGGGCGCTACAAATACGTCGACGACGCCGGCACCATGGAGCTGCTCTTCGACCTTTCCGAAGACCCCGGCGAGCGGGTCAACCTGCACCAGCGCCACCCCGAGATCAGCGCCGACCTCAAGGCCCGCCTCCAGGCGTGGGAGGAGGAAATGGACGCCAGCGAGGTGACGATGCGGATCCGGTGACGCGGCGGCGCGTCAGCCGACGTCCTCGACCCGCAGCAGCACGGGACGGTCGCGCACGCAGTCGAGTTCGGCGATGCGCCCGAGGGCGTCGAGGGCGACTCCGTAGGTCGCGTAGTGGAGCATCAGCACGATGGAGGCGTAGGCCTCGTCGTGGTCCTCGGGCTGGATCACCGAGAGGATGCCGATGCCGCATTCGCCGAGGACGGCGGCGATGCGGGCGAGCACGCCGGGGCGGTCCTCGGCCTCGACGCGCAGGTAGTATTTCGAGACCGACTCGGCAATGGGCAGAGGCTCTCCGTAGAGCGAATGGGTCGCCAGCCCCGCGCCCCGGGCCGGGGCGGACCACATCGCGGCGTCGGCGATGTCGGCGATGACCGAGCTGGAGGTCGGGTCCTGCCCCGCGCCGGATCCGTAGAAGAGCGTCTCGCCGACGATGTCGCCGCGCACCGCGATGGCGTTGTAGGCGCCGCCGACCGAGGCGAGGATGTGCCGCGACGGGATCAGCGAGGGCTGCACGCGCACCTCGATGGCGCCCGAGTCCTCGTGCAGCCGGATCACGCCGAGGAGCTTCACGGTGTAGCCGAGGCGCTCGGCGAAGGCGACGTCCTCGCCGCGGATGTCCTCGACTCCCTCGACATGGACGCGGTCGCAGGGGACCCAGCGGCCGTAGCTCAGCGAGGCGAGGATGATGGCCTTGTGCGCGGCGTCCCAGCCGTTCACGTCGAGGGCCGGGTCGGCTTCGGCGTAGCCGAGGGACTGCGCCTCGGCGAGGGCCTCCCCGTAGGAGATCCCGCTCTCGGACATGCGCGTAAGGATGTAGTTGCTGGTGCCGTTGATGATTCCCACCACCGACTGGATGTGGTTGCCGACGAGGGCTTCCTGCACCGTCTTGATGATGGGGATGCCCCCGGCCACGGCGGCCTCGTAGTGGATGGGGCGTCCGCAGGCCTCGGCGATGGCGAAGAGATCGTGCCCCCGCTCGGCGAGCAGGGCCTTGTTCCCCGTGACCACGGCCTTGCCCCGCTCCAGCGCCGCCCGGACGAATTCGAAGGCCTGGTCGGTGCCGCCGATCAGCTCGACGACGATGGAGATCTCGGGATCCTCGACGAGCTCGCCGAGGTCGGTGGTGACCAGCCCGGCGGGCAGGGGAATGGGGCGCGGCTTGGCCGGATCGCGCACGGCGATCCGGGCCACCTCGAGATGGCAGCCGGTGCGTTCGCGGAGAAGGTGCCGGTTTTTCGCGAGGTTCTTGTAGACGCCCGCGCCGACGTTGCCGAATCCGGCGAGTCCGATCTTCAGGGTGGGTTCCGACATGGCCGCAACGAAAGGACGGCGCACGCCGCTAGGCAAGCGGAACCTTCGCCCCGACGCGAAGAGATTCTTGCAAGACCGCCCCGCCGCCGCCACCTTCCGCTCCCCACGCGATGAGCGACATTCCCCCCTCCAGCCCGGCCCCCGAGGTCGGCGAACTCACCCTGCTCGGCAACAGCGAAAACCGGCTGCCCTCCTCGCCCGGCGAGGCGCGGCTCGAGGTCTTCGCCAACCGCAATCCGCAGCGGAACTACTCCATCGGGCTCGAATACCCCGAGTTCAGCTCGCTCTGCCCCGTCACCGGGCAGCCCGACAGCGCCCATCTCGAGATCCGCTACGTGCCCGACCGGCTCTGCCTCGAGACGAAGTCGCTGAAGTTCTATCTCGCCTCCTTCCGCAATCTCGCGGCCTTCAACGAAGACATCGTCAACCGCATCCTCGACGAGCTCTCCACCGCCTGCTCGCCCCGGCGCATGACGGTGCGGGGCCGCTTTGCGCCGCGTGGGGGCATCCGGCTCACCGCCACCGCCACCTACCCGGATCCCGGTCCGGAGGGACCCGGTCCGGAGGGACCCGGTCCGGACGAGACCGGAAGCGCCATCTGAAGCGACCGCGCCCGGCTCCGGCGGAAATTTTTCCCGCCACTGCCGAGAAACGGGTTTGTCAGCGCCGCGGATTACGGTTTGTTGCCGGGACCTCCGTCCGACCATGAACGTTCCCGACCACTTGCTCTTCCGCGACTCGCACGAATGGATCGACCCCGCCGACCCCGCCGCCGCGCCCGTCGGGATCAGCGACCACGCCCAGGCCGAACTCACCGACGT
>SLGN01000163.1 GCA_007123695.1 Verrucomicrobiales bacterium | reverse complement strand
TGGAGTGGTGGAGTGGTGGAGTGGTGGAGTGGTGGAGTGGTGGAGTGGTGGAGTGGTGGAGTGGTGGAGTGGTGGAGGCGGGCGCGACAGCATCGGGATCGAAATCGGGATCGATGGGTTGGTTCCATCGCGTGTCTGTCTCCGGTTCCTCCTTCGCCGTCGATTCCGGCGGATTTGCCCGAACGATCCATGGAGACAGCGAGGCGTGTTGGATTTCTGTCTGCGAAATGGTTCGATCCCGATCCCGATCCCGATCCCGTTGATGGGACGGCATAGGTTTGAAGCCTGCGTTACGGGGGCACGGTTCACGGTTCACGGTTCACGTTGAGGCGGAGGCGGGAGACTAGGAGGGTTTCGTAGTCGGCCCAGGCTTCGTCGAGGGAGGGGTAGCCGAGGGCGCCGGCGAGAAGGACTCGGGCGGGGGGCTTGGGAATGCCGAGCAGACCGGCGAGGAATTTCTCGCCGCGTCGCGTGTAGGCGGCTTCGTAAGGGTCGAAGGGGGTGCCTTCGGGGAGCCAGGTGAAGCGGAACACCCACATCGCCTCGGACGAGACGGGGGAGACGAATTCGAGCACGAGGACCCGGTGCCGCCGACCCGCGACGATGATTTCCCGCGGTTCGTGCTCGGCCTTGAGCACGGCGCCGGTAGCGCTCATGCAGGCCTCGGGGAGATGGCCGAAGACGTCGTGGAGGAAGCGGGGATTGCCGGGGTCGTATTCGAAGTAGAAGAAATCGAGGCGCCGCGACGAGGGGCCGGTACCGGTCTCCGGTAAAAAGACTCCGCAGCGCCCCGTGGCGTAGGCGAGCTGCTGCACCGAGCCGCCGAGGCGTTCGGGCTCGTCGCGGTAGGAATGGCCGAGCCCGTCGCCGGCGTAGTCTTCGGGGAGGTCGAGGGCGAGGACGGGCTCGTCGAACCAACGCAGCTTTTCGGGCAGGGAGCGGGCGTAGACGATGATCTCGGCGGCGAGGATCGCTCCCGCCGCCAGCCACCAGAGGCGATCCGCTCTTTTCCTGCAGCGGTTCATCGCGGAGGGGAGGGGGCGTTCGACGCGCCGCCTCTGGCGTCCTCGCCGGGGACGAGGTTTTTCGTGACGACCGCGCCGGCGCAGCAGCGGCTTCCGGGTCCGAAAGATACGCCCGGCGCGACGAAGCTGCACGCCCCGATCCAGCATCCTTCGCCGATGACGATGGGCCGCGTGCGCAGGTCGAAGGAAGGCTTTGAGAAATCATGCGATCCGGTGCAGAGGAAGGCCCGCTGCGATATGCAGGAGTTGGCCCCGATGGAGACCCGGTCGAGGCTCAGGATGAGGACTTCGTCGCCGATCCAGACGCCGTCGCCGATCTCGAGCCGCCAGGGAAAGGTCACGTTCACCCGCGAGCGGATCACAACGCCGCCGCCCACCTTCGCGCCGAAGGCTCGCAGCGCTCCTCTCTTCAGCGCCGACGGTACGGGGAACCAGGGGGCGAAAAGGAGCGAACGCACCAGCCACCAGAGAGCCTCTTTCCAGAGCGGCGCGCCCCGGTCGAAGGCGGAATTGTCGAAGGAGCAGAGATCGAGCATGGGGGCGTCGGTGGAATGGTGAGGTGGCGGGAAAAATCATCCCGGAGTCGCGCAAGGCGGTGCCGGTCGAGCGCCTCGCGGATGAACTCCGTCCGCGCCATTTACAGGCACGGGGGAGCGCTCGGACGGAAGGTTTTTCGTTGCCCGAAGAGGGCGTCTCGAAGATTTTCGGCGTGGCTGGAGGCCTCTACAGCGGTGTGTCGAGTCCGAGGGCGCGGACGGCGCACCAGCCCTTGATCGCTTCGAAGAGCCCGAAGGCGCCTGCTGCGATGGCGCCGGTGCCCCAGAAGGCATGGTCGGTCCAGACGACGAGGTAGATGCCGCCGCCGAGCAGGAGCAGTCCGAGAATGGCGCGGAGGAGGCGCCCGCGGCGGTCAATATTGCATTTCATTTCCATGGCAGTGAGTTAGGGGCAGGCGGCCGCGGTCTACCAACCCGCTCCTTTGGTCTTGGTCTGGATACGGCACAGGTAGCTGTCTGCGGTGAGGTAAAGCACGCTGCCGTCGTGTCCCCAGGCGCAGTTGGCGGTGCGCTCGCCGGTGGAGATGCGTCCGAGGAGTTCTCCGGCGGGGGTGAAGACGTAGACGCCGCCGGGCCCCGTAGCCCAGAGACGCCCTTCGGCATCGACCTTGAGACCGTCGGGCAGGCCGGGGAGACCGTCCTTGAAGGCTGCGGTGGCGTCGTGGAAGAGCCGACTCTTGCCGAGGGTGCCGTCGTCCTCGACGGGAAAGGCCATCCAGAGGGCGGCGTCGGGGTCGGACTGGGCCACGTAGAGGGTGCGGAAATCAGGGGAGAAGGCGATGCCGTTGGGGCGGGTCATCTCGTCGGTGAGGAGGGTGAGCCCGCCGTCGGGAGCGAGCCGGAAGACGCCGCAGAAATCGAGCTCGCGCATGGGGTCTTCCCAGCGCTGGGGCAGTCCGTAGGGCGGATCGGTGAAGTAGAGCGTTTCGCCGTCGGGTCCGAAGCAGGCGTCGTTGGGGCTGTTGAGGCGCTTGCCCTGGTAGCTGTCGACGAGGGTGAGCTTGCCCCCGCCCTCGGTGAGCACGGAGATGCGGCGGTCGCCGTGCTCGCAGGAGACGAGACGACCGAGCTTGTCGAGGAGCAGCCCGTTGCAGCCGGGCTCTTTGCCGTAGTCGGCCACGCCGGTGTAGCCCGAGGGCTGCATCCAGGTGCGGGCGCCGACGCCTTCGTCCCAGCGGACGACGCGGTTGTTGGGGATGTCGGAGAAGAGCAGGTGGCCGCCGTGGGGGTGGCCTTCCTCCTTGACCCAGACGGGACCTTCGGTCCAGGCGAAGCCGGAGGCGAGGACTTCGATCTTCGCGTCGGGATCGAGGACTTCGTCGAGGCCCGGGGCGATGCGGACGATCTCGCCGATCACGGGGAAATTCGTCGATTGCGCCCGGAGGCCGGGCCCGCCGGAGAGGAGGGCGGCGGCGAGGAGGGCGGCGGCGAGGAGGGCGAAGGAAGCGGGCAGCGGGGCGAGGTTCGATTTGCGGATCATGGGGAAGGGTTGAAGATGGAGGGGTTTGGAACGAAGATCCGACGCAGAGGGGAAAGGACGGAACCGGAAACGGTGGGTGACACCGCAACAGAGAAGTTTTGCAGAGCGATGAGCGAAAACGCAAGCCGTAAGGATGGCGCGGACGAGGGAATTCCGCGCGACGAGGTGGAACTGGACGCGCCGGGGATTCCCGAGGGCGAGGAGCTGGATCTGGGGCCGCTCGAGGGCGAGGAGATCGATCCGCTGCCGAAATGGTGGAACGAGCCGATCGCGGCGAAGGATTCGGACAAGCAGCGCCGCGAGATCGACGGGGATCTCGCGACCGAGGAGGCGGGGCGGAAGCGGCTGCGTCCACTCGATGGAGAAGACGAAGGCGAGGAGCCCGCTGGCGAACCGGCGGGAAGCGCAAAGCCGTCGCTGGAGGAGGCGGAGGAAATCGTCGTGCCCG
>SLGN01000148.1 GCA_007123695.1 Verrucomicrobiales bacterium | reverse complement strand
CTGTCCGCCGCGCTGCGCTCGGTGGCCGAGCGCCAGCAGCGCCGGACGGTGCCGCGGGTCAAGATGAACGTCCCCGCTGTGGCCGCCATTGGCAATAACGGGGCCTACAGCTTCACTGGCGCGCAGGTGCTCGATTCCTCGACCGGGGGCGCGCAGATCCGGCTCATCCCCGGTGCAGATACCGATATGAACGAACTCAACGCGATCAGGGAAGGGTATATTTTCTATTTCACGCCCGAATTCCCGAAATCCCCGCATCTGGAGAATGTGGTCCGGGTGCAGGTCGCGCATGTCGAGCGGACAAACTCCGGTCCTGTTCTGGGCGTGCGCTACGACCCTGACCAGCCGCTCAAGACGCGCGAGACCATCGCGCATCTGATCTTTGGCGACAGTGCCAATTGGGAGGCGATCCGCGAAAGCAAGAACAAACCCATGGGGATGCTGCGCGGCATGGCCTATGTGCTGTTCGGCCTGTCCTTCACGTCGGTCTATCATACATTGCGGGCGCTGGCTGCCGAACCCGCGCGGCGTCGTGCTGCCGCTGAACGTGCCCGCCTGCGTCAGATCGACACGGATGAACCTGTGCATCTGCTGGCCTTTGGAGAAGCATTTGATCCGGCGGTCGCCAATCCCGACATGCCAGTGCCGAAAGACCTGTCGACCCCGCGCAAACTGGCCGCACAGATGCATCTGCCGAAGGGCAGCAACGGTTTGAAGGTGGTGCCATGACGGAGCTGACACAGGCGTCGCTTGTCCAGAATCTGCGCCGGGTCTGCATTGTCGGATGTACCTGCCTGACGGCGCTGGTGGTGTCCGTCGGCGCCGCGCAGGCCCAGAGCAGTGGTGGCGGGCTGATCGTGCTGCCCGATGAGGACGGACTGGATCTTTCGGACGAGATGGAATTTGCTCAGGTTTCGTCGCGTATCCTGCGTGGCGCGACATCGGTCGAGGACCAGCCTGCCCGCGTGCCGCGCCTGTCCCGGAACTGGGTCACACCATTGCGCCTGATCGACATGGATTACCCGCTAAGCCAGGGTATCGCGCGCATTTCGGGCGAGCGCGAGATGGTGAATTTCGACCTCTACACAACCGCAAGCGCAGGTCAGCAGATTCTGCAGTTGCGCACGATTTCGGGCATCAACAATCTGCCTGAGCGTTCGGTGATACGGGTCTGGGTGAATGGCGAAGAGATCGGCACGCGCAATCTCGTCCATATCGAAGAGTTCGGTACTGACGAATTCGTGTTGCCGCCCGAACTTCTGCGCACGGGGCGCAACCGGGTACAGGTCGAGTTCCGGCAGCACCACCGCATCTTCTGCGGGCCGCAAGCCTCGTTCGATATCTGGACGGATATTGACCTGTCGCGGTCCGGCCTTGTGGTCGAGCGCAGCCGGATTGAAGTCGGAATCGACAGTTTCATGATGGGGCTGGCGGCGCAGGCCGCCGGGGTCAGGCCGGTCGAGATCCGCGGGCTGGAGGGGCTGGGCTCCGAGCAGGTCGTGTGGCGCGACTATCTGGTGCAGCGTATCAACCAGGTGCTGGGGGGAACCCCGGTCGCCTTCGCCTTCCCCGAGTACTGGTCCGTCGCATCCGAGACGCCCGATCTGGCGCGCATTACAATCCTGCCCGCCGCCGAAAGCCGGGTCTCGTTCCGCACTGGCGGTGACGGGGCCGTGGTCATGGTGCTGGAAGTCGCGCAGGGTACCCGCCCCGAGTCGCTGCTTGCCCCGCTGACCGAGATTGCAGCCGTCCCACCCGACCCGCTGCCACCGATGGTCACGCCACAGCAGAATGTGACGTTTTCGAGTTTCGGCATGGAAACCGAGACCTTCTCGCAGCGCTATGCCATCCGCTCCTACCCGTTCCGGCTGCCGAATGACTGGCTTGTGCTGACCTCGGCCAAGGCGCGGAGCAATCTGGACTATGCCTACGCCACTGGCCTGCCGCGCAATTCGCAACTTCTGGTCAAGGTCAATGGTACCCCGGTCAGGCTGCTGCCCCTGCGCGACGAAGGTGGTGTGCCGATCACCGATTTCCCGATCGATTTCGAGGCGCGGCTGATGAATCCGGGCACCAATATCCTGGCCTTCGAACTGTTCGTGCCGGGCAATCCGGACAACCTGCCCTGTCCGACAAGTGATGTACCCTTTTTGCGCATCAGCGACAGCTCGACACTGAACGTGCCCTACAGCCCGTCCATGTCTATTCCCGACATGGACCTTGCCTTCGCCGCACTGACCCCGGACAGTCTGCGCTTGAACGAGATGAGCGCGCGCGCTTTTTCAGCCACTGATGTCATCACCCTGAGCGCGGCTGTGTCGCGCACCCGTTCCAAGTTTCGGCCCTCGACGCTGCATCTGATCTCGCTCGAGGATCTCGGCTCGGTGCCATCGGCGCATCATCGTGCTGACAGGCGACTGCTTGAGGATACGGTGCTGAACACCGAACGCTTCACCCAACAGCTCATCGCGTCCGACAATGAGCGCGGCGGCCCCGATCCGTTCAATGTGCGACGCGAAGAGCAGCGCGGCTTTTCGGTAGCTTTGAGTGCGGGCTGGGCAACGCTCAGCGAGCATGTGGAGTGGCTGGTGGGCCGCATCTTCCCGCATAATGGCGACCAGCTCAATCGTTGGCTGGCAGAGCAGCGCGGGCAGGCGGTGCTGTTCCAGCTCGACCCGTCGCGCCCGGACGAGATCTGGATGTTGCGCAGCCCCGATTCCGACATTCAGGAAATCGCCCATGCCATCGCCGCCGCGCGCAGCTATGGCGGCGGCCCGCGCGGACAGGTGTCGGTGCTCGACCTTGACGGCCAGTGGCAAAGCTGGATGGCCCCGGATCGCCGGCCGATCCTGCTAGAGCCTTGGTCACGAGAAAACTTCCGGTTCGCGATGGGCAATTTTGTTTCTGCGCGCCCCATTTTCTACACAATCCTGATGCTCGGACTGGGTGTGCTCTCGGCGCTTGTGGCGCTGCGGCTGGTGATCTCGACAAGGGAGGACAAGACATGAAGCGACGCACGCTGCTGACCAGCGCGCCTGCACTCGGGGCCATGGTGCTGGCAGGTCAGGCATCGGGCCGTGCCCGCGACGATCTGGCCCGCACCGCCCGACCGCTCTGGCAGGCGTGGAAGGATTCTTTTCTGGCGTCGGATGGGCGGGTGATCGACACCCTGCAAGATCAGGCCAGCCATTCCGAAGGGCAGGGCTATGGTATGGTGCTTGCCACCTATTTCGACGATGCCGATGCATTCCGCCGGATGTTCCAGTGGACCGAGCGCACCCTCGCGATACGGCCCGATCCGTTGCTGGCTTGGCGCTGGCTGCCCGGGCAGGCCAACCCGATCCCGGACCGCAACAATGCTTCCGATGGCGATCTGTTCTATGCTTGGGCACTGGTGCGGGCGGCCGCGATATTCGGCGAGCGCAGCTATCTGCGCCGCGCTCAGGAAATTGCCGACGCACTGGCTGAAAGCTGCATTGTCGGCATGCCTGGAAATCCTGATCGCAAGGTATTGCTG
>SLGN01000105.1 GCA_007123695.1 Verrucomicrobiales bacterium | reverse complement strand
TCCCGTGCATCTTCCTCCCTGCGGACGAGCCCGTTTTCTCGCTTGGGTCCTCGTCCTCGCCGCCGGGATCGGTGGATCGGCGCCGTCGCAGGCGGAGACGCCCCGCCGCAACGTCCTCTTCATCGCGATCGACGATCTCCGCAACGAGCTCGGCGCTCTCGGCACGCCTTTTGCGAAAACTCCGGCGATCGACGCGCTCGCTGCGCAAGGGCGCCTTTTCACCCGCCACTACGTGCAGGTGCCGACCTGCGGTGCCTCGCGGGCCGCCTTGCTCAGCGGCGCCTATCCCAGTGAAGCCGACCATCTCACGAACGAGGCGATCTTCCGCACTGGCGCGTCGTGGAGCGGGCGAAGCCTGCCGGGAGTCTTCCGCGCAGCAGGCTACCGCACCTTGGCCTTGGGGAAGATCACGCACCATCCCGGCGGTCTCGGGGGGAAGGACTGGAATGCTGCGCCCGAGGAGCTGCCGGGCGTTTGGGAGCGGAGCTGGATCCCGGAGGGACCGTGGGAGCACGCCCGGGCGATGATGCACGCCTATGCCAAGGGCGCCGCCCGCGTGCCAGGGGAATCTCCGGCGATCGAGGCCCACGACGGACCCGACGAGTCCTATCCCGACGCCCTCGTCGCCCGCGACGCCATCGCGACGCTGGAGGAACTTGCCGGGAGCGAGGACCCCTGGTTCTTCGCGGTCGGTTTTTTCAAGCCCCACCTTCCTTTCGCCGCGCCGAAGCGCTGGCACGATCTCCACGCCGCGACACCGCTGCCGTCGCTGCCCCCCGCGCTCGCGGCGCCGCCTGCCTGGCCGTCGGGCTGGCACGCGAGCGGAGAATTCCGGCGAAACTACGGCCACGGCGGACGCGATCCCGCAGAGGATGCGGAATACGCCATGGCGGTGCGGCGCGCCTACTGCGCAGCCGCGAGCTACGCCGACGCCCAGATCGGACGCGTCGTGGCGGCGCTCGACGAACTCGGTCTCGGGGAAAGCACGGTCGTGGTGCTCTGGAGCGACCACGGCTTCCTGCTCGGCGAGCACGGCATCTGGGGCAAGCATTGTCTCTACGAGGAAAGCCTGCGCGCGCCGCTCGTGATCCGCACGCCGGACCTGCCGCGCCCCGGCGAACCGAGCGACGCCATCGTCGAGACGGTGGACCTCCTCCCCACCCTCGCCGAACTCTGCGAAGTGCCCCTGCCCGCCGACGACGGATCCCGAGGGTATGCGGGCCGCAGTCTCGGTCCGCAGCTCGACGATCCCGCCGCGCCGGGCACCAAGCCGGCCCTCGCCTTTTTCCGGGGCGACCGCAGCATCCGCACGGATCGCTGGCGGCTCATCGTCGATGGCGAAGACGGGCGGGCCGAACTCTTCGACTACGCGAACGATCCGCTCGAGACCGAGAACCACGCTGCAGCGCATCCGGATGTCGTCGCGGAACTGCTCGGGCAACTGCCCGCCTCGATCCCTCCGGCACAGGGTTCGCAGAAAGGGCGGGAGAAGTGACGCCCCCCAACATCAGAGATCCGCGTACTGCGACTGGTAGACCTCGGGGCGCCGCGCCAGATAGACGCGCCACCCCCCGTAGCCGAGGGCGCCGAAAAAGACTAGACCGAGGAAGAGGTAGATGTAGGTCCAGTCCATCGGCAGGGCCGTGATCGCCTGGATCGATTCCGAGGGGGGCGAGCTGCGTCCGTCCTCGGTCGTGAGAACGACGCGGAACTCATACTTCTGGGCGGGACTCAGCTTCGCCACCGTTGCCTTGACGAGCCGGTCGATGCGCTCGATCTGCACCGCCGGGTAGGGCATCCAGACGGTGCGGGCAGTCCCGGCTTCCTCGTCGAAGTGGAAGGCTTTCACCTCAAGCTCGTAGCCGACGGGGTCGTCGCCGCGCGGTGCGGTCCATGCCAAGGTGAGCGCGTCCTTTCGACTGGAGAGGAGGGTGAGGTCCTCGGGCTTGCGAAGACTGAGATCGAGGTTTCGCGACACGAGATCGACGGGCTCCAGGTCGAGCCCGGAGAGTTCGGGATCGTCTTCCTCGGTCGACTCCTCGTCGCGCCCGGGCAGGCGCGCCACCCTGCGGGGAGCGTCGCGGCCGATGGTCGGGTCGAAGCGTGCCCCGGCGGCGAATGCGGCGTTCGCCTCGGGATCGTCGGCAGGGTCCGGTTCCTCGGCGGGCCGGGAGCTGCCGCCGATGCGGAAGCCCTGGGCGGGCAGGTTCGGCGCGGAGACCCCGCTGCGCCCGGGGGAACCGCCGACCGGAGCGACGACGTTGGCGAGAAGCCGCAGCGGCACGGACTGGTCGGGGCCGTTCACCGTCATCGTGACATCGACGAGGCCCCGCTGCGAAGCGGCGGGAAAGATGCCGAGGGTCAAGTTCATGGCCGAGAGCGGTGCCAGTTGCGGCGACGGCTTGGTGAGCAGTTGGAAGGGCGCCGGCAGGTGGAAGTCCACCGGAACGGCGACGCCTCCACGGTTGGTCACGACGATGCCGCGCTCGAGGGAACGGCCCGCCTCGACCTTTCCGAAATTGATCAGCTCGGAGGTGAGCGAGTCCGGCACGGTCACGACGAGGCGCCCCGGCACGACGGGAGCGATGACGCGCACGGGCTTGGCGTAGCCGCTGCGCATGAGAAACTCGACGTTGCCGTCGAAGGGCGCGGTGTCGGTGGCGCCGAGCCGCACCGGGATGGCGGTCCGCTCGCCGGGAGGAAGAATGTAGCCGTCGAGGAGCGAGGCCTGGAGACGCTCGCTCGCCCGCGCCTCGAGCAGGACGGGCTTGCTCCCGGGGTTGTCCAGCAGGATCTCGCCGCTGCGTTCGCCGGTGTTTTCGTCGAGGGCGAGTTCGACGGTGTCGGTGGCGACGCGGAAGGCCTCGATCCCGGTACCGAAGAGCTTCGTGGTGCCCTCCTTGCTGCGGCTGAGGCTGAGGAAGTAGCTGGTCTCGCCGGGCAGCTCGGGGCGGAAGGCGACCTTGAGAACGCGGCCGCCTCGCGGGCCGATGCTGAGCTTCCCGTCGGCCGGATCGAGGAGATGCCAGGGAGAGGCGAGGAAGATCTTCCGGTCGAGGGCGGCGGCGCCGAGGTTTCGCACGGGGATCTCGCGGATTTCCTCCGAACCGACGGAAACCTCGCCAAAATCGGCCTCGGAGACAACCTGGATCTCGGTCTTGAGATCGACGAGATCGATGTCGAAGCGGGTCTCGGCCGAATATCGGCCCCCTCGGTAGCGCGCGGCGAAGGAGAAGACGTCGCTGGTGGCGGCCGACTCGGGATCGGCCCAGTAGGTGACGATGGCCCGGGTGCGGTCCCCCGGCTTGCTCCTGAGGGAAACGATTTTCCCCGCCGAGGGAAAGGCACGCACGAGGAACTCGACGGTCGCGGCAGAAGTCTTCGCCTCGGCCCGGATCTCGAAGGTGACTTCGTGGCCCTTGAGCGCCTCGATGCGCCCGCTCACCGGGGTGGGCACGCCGATCTCGTCCTGGCTGAGGGCGCGGGGCGCTTCGGTCTTGCGGTTGAAGATACCGACCCCGCCCCGATTGAAGAGCTGGGCCTCGACGGGCGGAGAGAGGGCGGCGAGGATCGCGAACGCTGCGGCGCCGAGAGTCTGTCCGCCTTGCCGTGGGAGCCGCTTCATCTCAAGTCCTTGGTATCGTGCCGCATGCAATCCACCGTGCGGAACGGTCGTGGCTGCGGCGGGAATCTTGGAAACCTACACCGGCTTGCGCATTTTGCGCTCTTTTTCCGGCAGCGGGAATCCGCGGAGCCGGCGACGGAGCAGGTCGAGGGCGAGGCGCACGACCCTCTGCTTGAAGCTAAGGCGGTCGGAGGGGAAGAAATGGCGGCGGCAATGAACCCCCTCTCGGCGCGAGGCGAGGGCCACGTAGACGGTGCCGACGGGCTTTTCGTCGGTCCCTCCGTCGGGTCCGGCGATTCCCGTCACGGCGATGGCGTGGTCGGCTCCGCTGCGGGCGAGGCAGCCCATGGCCATGGCCCGGGCAACCGGCTCGCTGACGGCGCCGAATTCCTCGAACAGGTCGGGCGGCACCCCGAGCAGTTCGCTCTTGGCCCCGTTGGAGTAGACGACGTAGCCGCGCGGAAAGACGGCGCTCGATCCCGGCACGTCGGTCAGAGTGCTGGCAACGAGCCCGCCGGTGCAGCTCTCGGCGGTGGCCACGGTCTCGCCCGCTGCGGCGAGCAGGCCGACGACGACTTCCCCGATGGGGGCCTCGCTTTCCGCCACAATTTCCTCTGAAAACTTGCGGCGCACGATCTTGGCGGCGGCATCGACGGGTCCGGGTTCGCCGATGAGCCGCAGATCGACTTCCCCGAGCCGAGCGCAGTAGCCGAGTTCGAGCCCCTCGATGCCGCCGAGGACAGGCTCGAGGCTGGAGGCGAGGGAGGACTCGCCCACCCCGTAGATGCGGAAATTCCGCCACGCGGGGGGGGTGGCGTCCTCGCCGAGCAGCTGCACGAGGGCGGGAAGAACGAGTTCCGCGAACATGGGCTTGAGCTCGCGCGGCGGGCCGGGCAGCAGAAACAGGTGCGGCGAGCCGAGGGCGGGGTCGGCGGGGAGATGCAGTCCGGGCGCGGTGCCATGCGGATTGTCGAGCACGACGGCGCCCTCGGGCACCATGGCCTGGCGGTCGTTCGAAGGATTCTGCCGGAGCCCCCGGAGACGGAACATCTCGCGGATGGTGGCGAGGATCCCCTCGTCAAGCCGCAGCTCGCGACCGAGCATCTCGGCGACGACCTCGCGGGTGATGTCGTCGCTGGTGGGTCCGAGACCTCCGGTCACGAGCATGGCGTCGCATCGGGGAAAGGCTTCGGCGAGGACGGTGCGGATCTCGGCGCCGTCGGGGATGGTGGTCTGGCGCTGGACGCGCAGCCCGATCTTGAAAAGCTCGTTGCCGAAGTAGGCGGCGTGGGTGTTCACGACCTTGCCGAGGAGCAGCTCGGTGCCGGTGTTGACGACTTCGATGCGCATGGTCGCAAGAGGCGGTTCGGGGAGAAAGCGCCGGACCGGTCAGCCCCTTTCCCCTTCCCCTGCCGCAGGACCCGCTGCCGCCTCCGGGGAGGCGAGGAAATCGAGGGGCACCTCGGCGGCGTCGGACCAGAGGTCCTCGAGGCGGTAGAGATGGCGCAGTTCGTGGTGGAAGATGTGCACGACGACGTCTACGTAGTCGATCACGATCCAGAGGCTTGCAGCGTCTCCTTCGCTGGACCGAGGCGTCTCGCCGATGGCCTCGGCGGTCTTCTTGCGGATGTCGCGGGCGACTGCCTTCAAATGCGGCACGGAGGTCGCGGTGCAGAGTACGAAATAGTCGGCAAGGCCGGAGAGTCCGCGCAGGTCCAGGACCAAGATCTCCTCGGCTTGGATTTCGTCGGCGCACATGGCGCAGGTCTTGGCGATGGTGAGGGAATCGGGCACGGTTGAAATTACGGTGGAGTCGGGCCGTCAAGTTGGCGGACTTTCGCGAGTTCGCAATCGCCAAGTTTCAAGGTGCCGACGACCCCGAGGCGGAGAAAGGGACGCCCCAACTCCCCCGACAGACGCGGAGGGTCGCAACCCGCAAGCACTCCTACTTTCTAGGACTGGTGCCCAACTGGTCGCGGAAGCGGTTGGTGACGCGGATTTCGGTCTTGCCTTCGTTGTCCCACGTGAGACCGCCCATCGCGGACGGGTTGCTCTTGTATTCCCCGATGATCTTCCCGTTCCGGAGAACGCGGATCCAAATCCCCTTGAGAGTGTCCCGGGCATACTCGCGGGGGGCCCGCGGCGGATTGAATTCGTAGGTGTGGAGGACGAGACTGGGCGTGTCGAATTCGATCTCGTCGTTGAAGACCATCTCGGGCAGATCGACGAGCTGGCCCTCCTGCTGGTTCGGTCCCTTCCCGGGGCCGACCGCGGTCTTGACGATGTCCACGAAATCGTCGAAGACGAGCCGGAACTCGAGCTGGGCGCCGGAGAGGGTGTTGCGCGTCTGGTTGCGCACGGTGACATGGTAGGACCATTCCGAAAACTTGAAGTCCCGGCCCGAACTCAGGAAGGTCGAGGAGTTGACGAGATTCTTGGTCGCGCTGATGGCGAGGGAATAATCTACGGCGTCGGGATCGCGGTCGATCCAACTGCGGATGCGCTCGCCGCTGTATTCGTCGAAGGTGTCGATGGGAACGATGAAGACGCGACCGTCGTTGACCCGTTCGATCTTCACTTGGTCGCCATGGGCGGAAAGCAGCTTGGCCTCGATTTCCTGGCCGGTGACGTTGCGAAGGACCATGATCGATCGCCCCGGCATCTGTCGGGAACTCAGCTCGAGACGCTTCGACCGCGGAGCTGCCTCGCCGTCGGGCTCGCCCGCAGCTTTCGGTTTCGGTTTGGGAACTTCATCGGCACGAAGGCCGACGGAGGCACCGGGCAGCAGCACGAAGGCAGCCACCAAGGCGCAGCTCCATCCCGAAGGATGAACGAGGGAATGCGGTTTCCTTTTCACGATCGGAACTTCGACTGGAAGGGGTGCCGGGACAATGGCGTCAAGCCGCCCGGCATGATCACGCAGAATTTATAAACTTTACTTGAAATTTTACAAAACAAGCAAAAAATCGCACCTCCGGGAATTTTCCGAAGAAAAACGCGTGCCAAAGGGCTTCGTCAGCCACAGGTTTCCGGTCCTCTTTCCATGTCCGTGCCTTCCGCAGCCTCCCGCAAGCTCGTCTCGCCCGAGACCGCCCGTCAGATCGACCGGCGGCGCACCTTCGCGATCATCTCGCATCCCGACGCCGGCAAGACGACGCTCACGGAAAAGCTCCTCCTCTACGGGGGGGCCATCCACCTCGCCGGCAGCGTGACGGCCCGCCGCAACCAGAACGCCACCGCGAGCGACTGGATGGCGATGGAGAAGGAGCGCGGCATCTCTGTCTCGTCCACGGTGCTGCAGTTCGAATACGGGGGCCACTGCGTGAACCTGCTCGACACCCCGGGCCACCACGACTTCTCCGAGGACACCTACCGGGTGCTCACCGCAGTCGATTCGGCGGTGATGGTGATCGACGCGGGCAAAGGCATCGAGGCCCAGACCCTGAAGCTTTTCGAAGTCTGCCGCCGCCGCGGAGTTCCCATTTTCGTCTTCGTGAACAAGCTGGACCGGCCCTCACGCCCGCCTTTGGAACTGCTCGACGAGCTCGAGAAGGTGCTGGGACTGCCGCCGGTGCCGCTAAACTGGCCCCTCGGCGACGGGTCGCGCTTCCGCGGGATCTTCAACCGCGAGACCAGCGAGGTGAACCTTTTCGAGCGAACCCCGCACGGCTCTTTCAAGGCGCCGCTCTCGGTGGCGGGCATCGACGACGCGGCGGTGAGGGATGCCCTCGATGCCGAAATCCACGAGCAGGCCAAGCAGGAGCTGGAGCTGCTCGACGGCGTCACCGAAGAGCTCGACATCTCCAAGACCCTCGTGGGAGGGCAGATGCCGGTGTTCTTCGGCAGCGCGATGAACAACTTCGGCGTCCAGTTGATGCTCGACCGCTTCCTCGCACTCGCACCGGGTCCGTCGCCGCGGGCATCGGCGGGCGGGCCGGTCGATCCCCATCGCGACGGGTTCTCGGGCTTCGTCTTCAAGATCCAGGCGAACATGAACCCGCGCCACCGCGACCGCGCCGTCTTCATCCGGATCGTCTCGGGCGTGTTCGAGCGCGACATGCAGGTGACGGACATCAAGTCAGGCCGAAAAGTCCGCCTCGGAAACGCCCAGAAACTCTTCGGCCAGGACCGCGAAACCCTCGACACGGCCTACGCCGGCGACATCCTCGCGTTGGTGGGCAACTACGAGTTCCTCATCGGCGACACCCTCACCAGCGACGCAGGGATCGTCTACGACGAGATGCCGCGCTTCCGGCCCGAGTGCTTTTCCTATCTCTACAACAACGACACCGCGAACATCAAGCGCTACCGCGCCGGGATCGAGCAGCTCCTCAAGGAAGGCGTCGCCCAAGCCTACGAAGTCCACGGCAGCGCCCAGAGGGTTCCCTTGCTCGGCGCGGTCGGCCCGCTCCAGTTCGAGGTGATGAAGGCGAGGCTCGAGGGCGAGTACAAGGTCGATTGCCGTCTGGAGAGCTCACCCTGGTCGGTGGCGCGATGGGCGCGCCCGAAGACGCCCGCTCTCGACCTGAACCTCCGCGCGGCCCCTCCCCTCGCCCTTCCCTCGGGCTGCTCCCTCGCCCGCGACGAGGCCGAGCAATGGCTCGTGCTCCTGCCGGCCGACTACCTCGTCGGCATCCTCGAGGACCGGAACGGAGACTACGAATTTTCCCCGACTCCGTTTCCTGCGGCAACATGAGTTCAACGGAATGGGGCGCGGCCATCGCGGTCGCGGCACTGCTTGCCGGGTCCGCCGCCTTTCTGTTGCGGCGGGCGGGACGAAGGCGCCTCGAGGCGGAACGCGCCGAACGGTTGGCGCGTCTCTTCTCGGCAGCAGAAGAGCAGATCCTCGACCGCGACTTCCCCCGCTGGCGCGCCCTGCCCGCAGGACTGCGGCAGGCCCACGCAGGAACCACCCGCGTGCTGATGGAGGAAAAAAACTACGAGCCCTGCGGAGGACTCGCCGAAGTGACCGAGGAGATGAAGCTCGTCATCGCCGCGCAGGCCGCAATTCTTCTCGTGGGCCACGACTCCCACCGCTTCCTTCCCCATCTCAAGTCCATCCTCGTCTATCCCGGCGGTTTCCGAGACCTCGGCAGCCGCCGCTTCGGCATCGACGAGGAGCGCCGCGGTGTCCTTCAAGGGGAATCGTGGGAGACGGGCTCCGTCGTCCTCTCGTGGGAAAGCGTCGTCGCCGGCGGACGCTGCTCCGACGACGGAATCAACGTCGTGATCCACGAGATCGCGCACCAGCTCGACCAATACAACAGCATCGCCGACGGCGTGCCGAAACTGGCCGGTCCGGCCGACTACGCTCGATGGAGCGAGGTGTTGGGGCGAGGCTACCGCGAGTTGGTGGAGCAGTCGAAGATCGACGAAGACGAGCCCTTCCTCGATCCCTACGGGGCGACCCACCCCTGCGAATTCTTCGCCGTGCTCTCGGAGGCCTTCGTCGAGACACCGGGGGAACTGCTCGCCGAGCATCCGGATCTCTACGGCGAACTCGCCTCCTTCTACGGACTCGACCCGGCGGCCTGGGATCAGTAGGCGAAGATCTCGTCCTCGCGGAAAAACCGCGCCACTTCGATTTCGCCGTTCTCGGGCGAGTCCGAGGCATGGCAGACGTTGACCATCATGTCCTCGCCGAAATCTCCCCGGATCGTGCCGGGCGCGGCCTCCTTGGAATTGGTGGGCCCGAGCATGCTCCGGACCTTGGCGACGACGTCGTCACCCTCCAGCACGATCGCCACCACCGGCGCCGACTGCATGAAGGCGACGATCTCAGGAAAGAATGGCTTGTCGGCGACGTGGCTGTAGTGGTCGGCGAGGATCTCGTCGGAAAGGCGCATCATCTTCACCCCGGCAAGGCGGAAGCCAGCCTGCTCGAAGCGTTCGACCACCGTGCCGCAGCGGGCCTTGGTTACGCAGTCGGGCTTGAGGAGGATGAGGGAACGTTCGGTCGCCATGGAAAAAAGGGGGGATTTTTGGAAGTTTTGGGGCGGAGCCGCTATCAGTAGGCGGAAATCGCGGGAAGAAAAGGAAAAAATCGGGATCAGATGCCGCGCCGGTAGGTCTCGCAGCGGTTCATCCAGCCAGCGAGCCAGCGGGACTCTCCCCGCTCGGGCGGGGAATTCCGAACACGGCGCTGCAGGACGCGCTTGGCCGCGTCGGCAAACTCGGCAGGCGCTGAGGCGGGCCCCTGCCCATCCCCCATTTCCAGCAGAACGTCGCGCAGCCCCCAGCCCTGGCCCTGATAGCGCTCCTCGGGCTTGATCCCCTCGCCCTTGAAATTCACGTAGTCGATCATCGCGTAGAGACCGTTCCGGCTCGCCCCGAGACGATGGAAGTTCGCCCGCAACCGATCCCGGTCGGCCCCGTCGGGAGTGGCCCGTTCCATCGTCGGCAGAGACTGCTCCAGCCGCCTCACGATGAATGCGGTCTGCACCGGCACGGTGTCGGCGAGGAGCTTCCGCAGCTCCTTCATCCTCGGAGACTGCTGCTCGCGGAGAAACTCGTCGCGGCTCTTCCAGGGACTGCCCTTCGCCGCGGCGATCCAGGCGGGCACAGTGACGCCCCGCTGCTGCATGTAGGCGACCAGCGGCGGAAAGCTTTCCTCGAACGGCCCCCGCCGCCCCGGCACGTACCAGATGAAATGTCCGATGCCGAGCGACGGAAAATCCTCGCCAGCATTCCACGAAGTCAGACCCTCGACGGTGCCAGCGCACTCGTTCTGCCAGATCTTGCGCCCGATCACCTTCATGTCCGCGTCGTCCACGCGCACCGCAGCCCCTTGGGGTTCGGCCGGCTGGAAGGGGGCGGAGTCCGTGGACACGCAGGCGCTGGCAGCGAGGCAGAGCAAACACGCCACCGAGGCGGAAGGGAAAAAACTTGGCATTCTTTAATTTTCGTTAACAATTATGAAAAATCAATTCGGAGGCGAAAATTGTTTTGATAATTTCCATAAAATAAGATAATTTTTATAAGTCACTTCGTCCATTCCCTCCCTGCCCCATCCTCCGACATGGATTTCTCCCTTGATCTGTCCTTAAAAAAAGGGGACGAAACAAACCGAAAAGCAGCCACGGGCCGCTTCCTCAAATCCTTCGGTCTTGACGGAGCCGACCACGACCATGAGGAGGGAATCGCGAGCGCCTCCGAGGTCGATGACGACGAGGGCGTCGTTCTCGCTCCGGCGAGCGAAGAATTCGCACCTTATGTCGGCGCTCCCGCCAATCGGCTTTCGGTGAGCTTCTCCACTTCCAGGCTGCCCTGGTCGGCGAACTCCGAACTCGAAGCAGAGTCCTCGCCCGACCCGTCGTCGGACTTCTTTGGAGCGGGGCCCGAAGTCCTAGCGGATCCGGACGAGGATGCGAAAGGTCCCCATGCCACGAAAGCTGAGCCCGCCGACGCCGGTGGATCGGTCCAATCCAAACCCGAGACGACCTCCGAGGAAGCCTCCCTCCACCTGCATTGCCCCGAATGCAGCGGATCCCTCGCGCTGCGCCGAGAGCATCTCGGAATCGAAGGAATGTGCGTCTGGTGCCAAGCGCCCATCGTCGCGACCGAATCGGGACGCGACCGCCAAGTCAGGGTTTTCCGCCTCTTCGGCGATCGGCCCGACCCGGGGTCGAAGCCGTCTGCGGCCGAAACCACCGCCAAAGGGACTCCCGGAACTGCACCGGAATCCGAGACTCTCCCGACCGATGCGGGACGATCCGCACCGTCCCAGGATGTCTCCGCCGGACCCGCTCTCCCAACCGATGAGCCCCAGCTTTCCGCCGATGCGCTGTCGGGTTTTGGACTCGGCTTCGGTTCCGGCTTCGTCGCCCCGGGCGAACCCGCTTCCTCGACGGAGGAGGGGACGGATGCGGCAACTCCCGGCGCAATGGCTTCCGGAAGCAGCGCCGCACCCTTCGCCGAAGATTTCGCGGGAGCAAGGTCGTTCGCCGCAGCGCCCCGAGATGCTCCCGAAGATGCCGCCGGGCCGGAAAACGGTACCGATACCTTCGCGAAACCACGGTCCCCCCAACTTTCGTCCGGGCAAACCACCGACTGGACCACAGCCATTGCCGCAAATTCCAGCCAAGCCGAGGAAACCGCTGCGCCCTCGATCCCCGATCTCGACTCTCTCTACAACGCCGGAGGCTTTCTTTCCTCGACCGAAACCGCCATCCCGGAGCCCACCCCGACTGCCACTTCGGCAGAGGACTTCGCAGCCGCACCCGAAGCGGCGCCCGCGTTCCCAGCCTACGGCCAAGCCTCTGGCTTCGATCTTCCGGAGACCCCGATCGCGCCGGAGACTCCTGTCCAAGGTTTCGGAGCCTTTCTCGGAGGTGGCGCCATCGATTCCACCGGGGATGCGCCCCCCAAACCCGATCCTCTCGCCTTCGGCTCTGCCCCCCCCGAGTCCCCCGCCGCATCGGGCTTCGGCTGGGGATCACCCGATCAAACCGCCTCCGACTGCGCCTCCCCCTCCCCGCTCGGCAATTCCGTTCCGACCGCGCCGATCGAGTCTTTCGACGCGCCTCCGCTTGAAATGGGATTCGGCCTCGCCGCCAAGGAAGCCGCTCCCGTCGCACCAGCCGCCACAGCTCCTGCTCCCGCAATGCCTTCCGGTTCGGACGCATTCGCGGGTGGCACCGAAAGCTTCGGCTCCCCGTTTTCCACCTCTCCTCTCGGGGCCTTTTCCACGGGATCGGCGGCAGATGCCGCCCCCCCCCCTTCTCCCTTCGGGCCGACAGCGGAAGACACCGGCTCTTTCGGCGCCTGCTTCGGCAACGAGTTCTCGCCGGGCGGGGATGAAGAACCGCCCCCCCTGCAAAACGCAACGCCGGCCTTCGTCGGAGCGAAAGCATCGAGCCCGGAGGTTTCCAACGACTCCCCCCTCCTGGCAGAGGCACCACCCGCCGCCTCGTGGGGCGAGCCCCCGGGCCAGGGCGCGGATGACGCGCCCAAGATTTTCGGCGGCACGGAGAATTCCCCTGCCCAAGCGGTCCTCTCAGCCCCCTCCGATGGCATCTTCCCCGGGTTTTCCTCGGAAAAGCGGAACCCGTTCGCGGACATCGAGGGCATCCCGGCACCGCAACCGCCCCCCACCGAGACCGGCACGCTGGTCCAGCCTCCGCTTGGCCCGCCACCTCTGGCCGGCTCGCCGTCCGCTCCGTCCTCCGAGACCGGCGCCGCTCCCGCTGCCACCCCATCGGCTCCGACCG
>SLGN01000591.1 GCA_007123695.1 Verrucomicrobiales bacterium | reverse complement strand
CCAGCGGAAGCGGTTCGATCTCCTTGACCGGCACCGGCGGCGGGGGCAGCAACTTCAACTACGGCGTCTCTCTGATCAACACCGCTCGTTTGGAGACCCAATCCGGCTCGATCTCCCTCACCGGCACCGGAGGCGCCGGTGCCGGCACCGACAACTATGGGGTCGCTCTTTTCTCCAACACCCGAGTCGAGGCCCTCGATGGCGGGGCCATCAGCATCATCGGCATGGGCGGCACCGGGACGAACAACGCCGCAGGCGTCTTCCTCAGCGGCATCGTCTCCGCCAGCACCGGTAGCATCAGCCTTGTCGGCGCGGGCGGCAGCGGCAATGGCACCGGAAATGCGGGTGTGGCATTCAACCAGAACGGCCGCATCGAATCCACCGCCGCCGGGGCCGCCCCGATCACGATCACCGGCACGGGCGGCACCGGCTCCTCGGGCGCCCGCGGCATCCATTCGAACTCGACCTTCGTCGGAGTCAGCAGCGCCGGAGGCGACGTCGTCCTCACCGGCACTGGCGGCACTGCCGCAGGCGGCAGCAACCAAGGCATCGCCCTCGAGACCGGCAGCTTCGCCGTTTCCGGAGGCGGCAGCCTCACCCTCGCCGGCACCGCCGGAAACGCCAACAGCGAGGGCATCCTCGTGAGCGTCGCCAGCGGACTCGTCTCCAGCGGCAGCGGCGACCTCACCCTCACCGCGACCGGTTCGGGCACCGCTCCCGACCTGCGCCTCCTTTCGGGCGCCCCGCTCGCCGCCGGCAGCGGCGATCTCTCGATCTTCGCCAACACCCTCGACATCGACGCGGCCGGCGCGGTCTCCGGCAGCGGCCAGCTCCTCGTCGCCCCGCGCACCGCCGGCACCAGCATCGGCGTCGGGGCCGGAGCGACCGGCACCCTCCAGCTCGGGACCAACGCCATCGGCAAGTTCGCCGATGGCTTCGCCGGCATCACCATCGGCCGCACCGCCGACGGCACCGGGGCGGTGGACGTGCGCGCCTCGACCTTCCTCGACGATGTCACCATCGCGGGCGGCGCCCTCACCGTCACCGGGCTGAATGCTGGTTCCAACAGCGCCACTCTCATCGCCCGCACCGGAGCCATCCTCGACGGAGGCGACGCCCTCACCGACATCTCCGCCGGCAGCATCGTGCTCGAGTCCGCCGGGGCCATCGGCGCCTCCGGCGACGCGCTTTCGCTCTCGGTCGACGGCGGCACCCTCAGCACCGACTCGAACCTCACCGGGGGCAACGGCGACCAGTTCCTCGAAGCCGTCTCCGGCCTCGAGGTCCTCGCCTTCGAGGCCGGCACCGGCACCATCGAGATCGGCGGCGCCGAGTTCGCCCTGCTCGGCGACGACCGCGTCGGCGACGACACCGTGGTCGCCATCGAAAGCGGCGCCTCCCTGCGGGCCGAGGGCACCGACCTCTTCGGCGGCGTCACCGTGCGCGACGGCGGGATGCTCCTCGGCAGCGGCGACCTCTTGGCCACCCCCGTCACCGTCCTTTCCGGCGGCACCGTCAGTCCCGGCCAGGGCGTCGGCACGGGAGTGCTCGGCCTCGGCAACCTCGTCGTCGAGTCGGGCGGCACCTACCTCGTCCACCTCAACGGCACCGCGCCGGGCGCCGGGCACGACCAGCTCTTCATCGACGGCAACATCACTCTGCAGAGCGGAGCGGTCCTCGGCCTCGCGCCGCTCGGCTACGCGCCGGCTGCGGGAGACCAGCTTGTCATCGCCGCCAATGCCGGGAGCGTCTCGGGCATCTTCGGAGCGCTCGCGGAGGGCGCCTTCGTCTCCACCCCGAGCGCCGACCCCGACCTGCCCGACCAGCTTTTCCAGATCACCTATGCCGGCGGGGGCGGCAGCGACATTGTACTCACCGCGACCGGGCAGCAGGCCACCTCGAACGTCTTCTTCGACGGCTCGGGCAACCTCACCTTCGCCGACATCCTCGGCGACAGCACCAACGACCACATTCGCATCTCCCGCGCGGGCGGCGTCTTCGTTTTCGAAGAACTCTCGAGCAACGTCCTCGGCACCCTCATCCAGGGCGCCACCCAGACCGCGCTCAACCGCGTCGAGGTGCCCGAGAGCCTCGTCCTCGCGGGTCTGTCGGTCGAGACCCTCGGCGGCGACGACATCGTGCGCCTCGTCGATCTCGGGCTGCTCGACGGTCCGCTCTCGGTGAACACCGGCGCGGGCGAGGGGCGCGTCTTTTTCGAGGGGGCGATGAGCCTGAGCGGTGCCCACAGCGCGACCGTCACGACCCAGGGCGTGCACATGCTCGTGGGCTCCAGCCTCGCCACCGACTCGGGCTCCATCGCCCTGACCGGCACCGGCGGCACGGGCAACCTCGCGGGGGTGTGGCTCGAGGGCGCGAGCCTTGCGAGCGCGACGGGCGACATTACTTTGACCGGCCAGGGGGGGACCGCTGGGAACTACAACGACGGGGTGAGGATCGGCCTGCACCGCCAGACCCAGACGGCCAGCTCCGTCGTTACCGGCGGCGCCCTCAGCATCAGCGGCACCGGCGGCGCCGTCGGCAACCACGGATATGGCGTCCAGGTCGCCGGTTCAACCATCAGCGCCGCCAGCGTGGGCCTGACCGGAATCGGCGGCACCGGAGGCGGCTACGGGCTTGGGGTGGCGCTCAACGGGGCCGACCTCACCGCCCTGTCCGGCGGGATCGCCGTCACCGGGACCGCCGGAGGCACCGCGACGAGCTCCCAGCACCAGGGCGTCCGCATCCTCGGCGGCAACATCGGCGCGCTGGGAGCCGGCGATCTTGTTGTCACCGGGACCGGGGGTGTCGGCACCGTGTCCAACCACGGGGTTTTCCTTCGTCCCGGCACGCAGATGTCCGTCGTCGATGGCACCTTGCGGATCGCGGGAACCGGCGGCGGCAGCACCAACCAGAACCGGGGCATTGTCGCCAGCGGCACTCCGGCCAGCGGCGTCGCACTTCTGGCCACCGGCGCCGGTTCCATCGAGCTGGAAGGCGAAGGCGGCGGAGGTGGCAACAGCAATCAGGGCATCGTCCTTGCCAGGGAGGTAGTCGTGGAGGCCCTGGGGAGCGGGAGCGTCTCGGTCGAGGGTCGGGGCTCCGCCGCAGGGGTTACCGGCGGCGCCGGGATCGAAACCGGCCAGGGGGTGGCGCTGCGGACCGCCTCCGGAAATCTTCTTCTCGACGGGGAAGGACGCGGCAGCGGCCTTCGCAACATCGACTCGGCCGCGGAGCGGATCGCCGGGCTTGTGCGCAGCCTGCGGTCCTACGCCCGCGACGGCGATCATCCCCCCGAGCCGGTCGATGTCCGCGAAGGCCTCGAGGACACGCTCCGGCTGTTGCAGCATCGTCTCGAGAACGTGCAGGTGCACCGCCACTACGGCGACGTCCCTTCCGTGCCGGCCCGGGCAGGTGAGCTCAACCAGCTGTGGACGAACCTCATCGTGAACGCCCTCGATGCAATGGGTGACGCGGGGACGCTGGCAGTGCACGTCGAGGACCTCGATGGCGAGGCGGTACAGGT
>SLGN01000038.1 GCA_007123695.1 Verrucomicrobiales bacterium | reverse complement strand
GCTCTGGGAGCTCCACGAGAGCAATCAACCGATACCACAACCTGTGCCGCTCCCATGAAGACACCTTCATTCCGAGGGGCCGCGTGCCTCGCCTTGCTCTGTCTCGCCTGCGCCACGCACGTCCAAGCCCGCGATCATGGAATCGTCCTTCCTGAGATTCCAAAGCTCACCGACGAGGAGAAAGCCTTGCCTACCGAAGATCTTTTCTGGGAGCTTGTGGCAATCAGTGGCTGGCCCATATCGAGACGGAATGAACCCGAAGCATTGCGCCTTGAATATGCAATCCCAAGGGAACTCGGGATACGAGACCGGGAATCCCACGAGTGGTTTGCAAGCTTGGTTGCGACTACAGAGGAGCGCCTCGTTTCGGAACACGCGCTCAGCTCACTGCTCAACAGCTACTTGGATGAGAAGCACCGATGGAAGGCGAAGTATCCCGATATCGCCCGCTCCGCTCTACTCATGGCGATCGACCGGAGTTTGAGGAAAGAGCAAGGGAGTGCGGACAGAAGTCTATTGGTTGCCTATTTGTTCGTTGTCGGCGAGCCGGGCGACTTCCCGCTTATTGAACCCTTTCTTGAAACTTCCGGAGATTCGCTGACCCCGCGTATCGTTGATCTCACCGCGCGAGTCATCGGTACGAAACAGGATCTTCCGTCGCTACGATTCCATGCGGAACGGTTTCAAAGGATTGCGGATCACGCCCCGCCAAATCTGAGTAGTGTCAAAAACAATACCGCCATGTTCGCAAAGAAATCTATTGGCCTTCTCGAACAGCGCTTGGCGGAGGAAGCAGCTGCAGTGGATACCCTTGCTTCCACCGAGAGCGAACCCGACTACGCTGTCGGGAATGTTACCGAGGACGATGGCCCTCCGCAACTCGGCACGGAGGGATCACCGGGTGAACCGGGGGCAAGTCGCTCGGTTTCAGTCGCTTTGATCGCCCTGGGTGCACTATTGGCGCTGTCGATCCTTGTCGGGTTTTGGCGCCGTCGGAACCACTAAGCCAACCTGTCCCAAACCCCCTCCGACCCCGGGCCTTCGGCCATACGCGTCAAGCTAAGAGAGCAAAGATCATGGCGTCTAGCGAGGGCCGCTTGCGTTTCTCCTGAATGGAGTAGCGGGCGTCATTGCATAGCTTTTTCGCTGCCTCGCGGCGTGTGAGCTTTCTAGAAAGGAGTCCGCGCAGGGTCCCCATGAGCAAGGGCAGGGCCATCAGCATCCCCACGGTTCGCAGCTCGCTGGTATCGTACCGCCGCGCTTGCCGGGCATCTTCGTCAGCACTTTCGGATCCCTCGTCCAGCGATACGATTCGCCCGAGCACGCGCCAAAGATTGAGGCTGAGCACCGCCAGGGTCAAATGCGAGTAGGCCATGCACAGGACGGCGTTTGCGTTGGTGCGGTGGCGGCTCCAAACCTCCAGCGCCTGGCCGCTCTTGAGTCCTTTGAAGAAGATCTCGACCATCCAGCGCCCTCGGTAGAGTTGCGCCGTCTCCGCCGCCGGGAGCACTTCGGCGGGGGTGTTGGTGCAGACCACCACCCAGTCGCAGAGGGCGAGCTGGTCGGCGGTGGGAACCCGCCCCTTCAGACGCAGCGATTCGCGCAGCTCCCTCCTGCGCTCGGCCGCCTTGGCAGGGTCGATCCTCGCGGCGACAAGCCGCCCTCGCACCTCGCCGTTCTTTCCCACCCGAACCTCCCACTCATGGAGGCTTGCGCCGCTGCGGCGAAGGGACGAGATCCAGTCGAGGGGCTGGCCGTCGGCATCGGCAACCAGCGTTCCCTCAGGGAGTCGCGTCAACCACCAAGCACCCCGGAACTCGATCTCCTGAAGGCATTCGAAAGAGAAGTAGCCCATGTCCCGCAGCACGAGATCGCGCTCGCGCACATGGTCGAGGAGGTCAAAGGCGGTCGACTGGTCGTTCTCCCTCCAGTGCCGCAGTTCTGTGTCCAAGGCCCCGCCGGTGAGCAAGTCGAAAGCCCAGCGCAAACGCAGGGAGGCGCCCTCTCCGAATTGGTTGACCGACCCCCGGTAGGTGCCCGCCAGCGAGGCATGAAGCGGGACGACGCTGCTGTCCTCCACAATGATGCGCCCGAAGTGGCCGGCGAGTTTGGCCGCGAGGCGGTCCAGTCCGGAGTCCATGGAGCGTGCCCGGCGCCACTGCCCGGCGAGCACCTCGAGCAGCGCCCCCCAGAAGAAGTCCGGGGCCGCCTCGTGGCTAAGCCGTTCGAAGACTGCCTGGCGGGAAGGGCTCGCCTCGGTGATCTCGCCGAGCTTGGCGGCGACGGAGCGGAAGCAGGGAGTGGCCTCGGCCACAGCGCAGACGACCGCCCGAAGGATGTCGTCGGGCCAGATCTTGCGGGGGCGCCTCATCACGAATCGACATTTCCTTGCAAGCTTGAGGAGTTTCGAAGAGGATGGGAGCAGGCCGGTGAGCGCATCGGAGGCTTTTGAAATTTGCATAGAAAGCCGCGCTCACCGGCCTTCCATGTCAATTGAAAATTTCACCTTTTTTAAGTATTCAACGCGTTTATTTTCAACGCATTGCTTGAATTATCTTTACGCGTATGGGCCTTCGGCGGGAAGGGATGAATAAGGAATTTCTAGCAACCTTACCAACCTGTGCGCGACTCGCACGACGATGTCCGATTCAGCCTGGATCACATGCCCCGTTCCTGGGCAAGCTCAAGCAGGGCGAGCCTATCCCCGTGGCTTCTTGAAACGAACGGTTGCTCGCGGTGATTTGAATCGCTCCGCAGAATGATGCATGCCTCCCTCGCCCCCTTCCGACTCACCCCCGAATGGATTGCCTGGCTGGAGGACAACCTCGCCCGAAGAGTTCCTCGTACGGCCTTGGCCGAAGCCATGATGCAGGACGGCTGTGAGTCCACTCTCGCTCAAGGGCTTGCCGAAGCTTGGGATGGCGGAAGCCGACTCACTTCCTCGGATGCAAGCGGAACCCCTCCCGCCACCCTCCGCTTCGCCAAGGTTCGCTGGCTTCTGGAGACGCTGCGCACCCTACAAGCGGAGCGCCCCTTCGACGCGCTCGCCGAGCGCGATTCGCTCGACGCGAAGGAGTTCTACGAACGCTTCTACTCCGCCAACACTCCTGCGGTCTACCGCGACTGCCTTTCGCCGGCGTCGTTGGCCGAAGCGCTAGACTTCGATCGGCTCGACACTGAATTCGGCGACCGGAATTTTCAAGTGACGGAATTTTCAAGTGACGGGAAGAAAGTTTTGATGTGAGTCGCTCCGACCATCGACATCGTCATTGCGGACTTCGCTCATGAGCGCAATGCACATCCTGGTCTCCGGAAGCGCCTCCTACCACGTGATGGCCCCGGTACGTGGACACACGAAATCCAAACCCCCGAAGCTCCCGATCCGCTTCCCCGCAGTTGACCTCCGTCGGGCCGCCCGCTAGACTGACCCCACGTTGAAGCCGCCCCTCCCAGACCGCGCCGTCCGCGCTGCCGCCGCTCCTCCCGTGGCGTTTCGCTCCGGCGTCGTCCTTGCGAAGCCGACGACCGC
>SLGN01000118.1 GCA_007123695.1 Verrucomicrobiales bacterium | reverse complement strand
GTCGATGCGCCCGTTGAGGCTGCGGATGGGATTGGGGTTGTCGAAGTCGCTGACCTGCCAGTTTCCAATCTCCGCCTCGCCGATCCGCAGCGTGGGCATGGGCTGGTCGGAAACCGTCTCGCCGACGGCGACGCCGTCGAGGTAGTGGACGATGCGGGCTCCGTCCGGCCCGCTCTCGACGGTGACGGCGAGGTGCAGCCAACGACCGAGATCCCGGGGACGGACGACGGGTTCGGAGAAGGCGTTGAGCCCCTCGGATACGCCGAGGATGAGCTGCCCCGCGTCGTTGATCTGCCAGTGGACCTCGCCCCGTTCCCAACCGTCGGTCAGCATCAGGGAATTCAGCCAGCGGTCGAAGCCTTCGGCGCGGACCCAAGCGGAGAGGGTCAAGGCGTCGAACTCGCCGGGGATGCGCAGACGCACGCGGTCGTTGATCCGCTTGAATTCGAGCGCGCCTTTCCCCGGCCAGCGACCCTGCGTCCACTGCGCTCCGATGATCGCGGCGCCCGAGGGGGGGGCGGAAGCCTTGTTGCGGAGCTCGCGGTCCCACGGATCCTGCGACTCGAAGTCGAAATGCACGAGGAGATCGGGATCGAGGCGCAGTTTTTCACAGGCCCCCTTCCACGCGGCGTAGCGCGAGCGCCAGTCGTCGCGGGCCAGCTCGAGAATGCGCTGGCGGTCGATGAAGGCTTCGCCGCGGCTTTCGATCTCGGTGATCTCGCCGGCCTGCGAGCGCACTGCCGCACCCGCCCCGAGGTGGCGCCGCTCGCGCCCGTCGCTGCGGTCGAGACGCACCGCGCCGTCGACGACGTGGACCTCGCTGCGCCCGTCCTCCGCGACGCTCAGGGCGAACTCGGTCCCGAGATCGACCGCATCGTAGTCGGGAGCGGCGATGGTGAACCCCTGCGCCGCCTCGGGAACGAAGGCCCGAAGCCGGCCGTTACGGCAGACAACGCGCCACGAAGACTCCAACGCGAGCTCGGCGGGCCCTTCGACGATGAGGGTGGCCCCGCTGAAGAATTCGATCTGGGCGAGACCCGAGCGCAGCGAGAAATCGCCGGCGGGCAGGGCGTCGCCGGGCTCCGGGACAAGGTCCTCGGCCCATTCGGGATCGACGAGCCGACTGATCACGGCGACTCCGGGTCTCTGGGACGGCACATCAACGCCGGGCGAAGCGACGCCCGGCGCGGCGACGCTCGAATCGGAGGCCTTCGGGGCGAAGGCACGCCACGCGGTCGGCGCCAGCGCGAGGGTGGCGAGGACTGCCGCTGCGGCGATCGGCCAGTTCCGGCGGAATGGCGGGGGTCGATGCGGAGCGGCGGCTTGCCCTCCATCTGCGAAGGGCAGCACTGCGGACCCGCCCGCATCGAAAAGATCCCCCTCGTGTTCGCGGGCGAGGTGCGCGTGGAGTTCGGCGAGGTCGAGATAGAGTTCGCAGAGCTCGGGGTCGCCGCCGAGCAGATCGTTGAGCTCGGCCTGCTCGGCCCCGTCGGCGAGCCCGTCGAAGAGCCGCGAGGCGAGGCGGCGGACTCGTTCCATTCGGTCGCTGCGGTTCATGCGGGTTCCTCCCTCGGCATTTGTTTCTCGATGCACCGCTGCAGGGCGGTGCGGATTCGGAAGAGCGCCTGCGACACCGCCCCCTCGGTCTTGCCTTGCTCCTGGGCGATGGCCTGCACGCTCGCCCCGGGGCAGTAGCGCCGATCGAGGAGGTCGCGCTGCGCGGGCGGTAGCTTGGCAACGCAGTGGCGCAGGGCTTCGAGGCGGCGGTCCGAGGCGGCGGCACGCGTCTCCTGCCGTTCGGCGAGGTAGTCGAAGACGTCCTCGTCGAAGACGAGCTGTTCGCGGCTGCGCTTGCGGCGGTGGTTGAGGAGATGGAAGTAGGCGATGCGGCAGGCCCACGCGTTGAAGCTGGTGCCCTCCTCGAAGTCCTCGGCCTTCCGCCAGAGCGTCAGGTTGGTTTCCTGGAGGATGTCCTTGGCGAGGGCATGGTCGTGGCAGAGCGAGACGATGTAGCCGAAGACGGCGGTCTGCGCTCCGGTGAGCAGTTCGATGAAGGTTTCGGTGTCGCGGCGCATGGGCGGGTGCAGCGGGTCCGGCCGCGCGGTTGCATGGTTGCATCGCGGGTGACGGAAAAGGATGTTCCGAAACGCGCGGATCTCACGCATTCTCTCTCGAAAATTCGAGCCGAAGGGCCGGATGTCGGATACACTGACACGTTCTATGGCCTACCTCGAACTCGAGAACTTGACCCGCCACTTCGTCCGCCGGGAGGGCTGGCCCCTGCCGCGCCGAACGCTCGTCCGCGCCGTCGATGGCGTCTCCCTCTCGATCGAGCGGGGCGAAATACTCGGGCTCGTGGGCGAGAGCGGTTGCGGCAAATCGACCCTTTCCCGGCTCGTCATGCAACTGCTCGAGCCGACGTCGGGCAGCGTCGTGCTCGAGAGCGAGCGGCTCGCCGATCTCCCCCCGCGCCAAGTCCGCCGTCGCCGGCGCGACTTCCAGATGATCTTTCAGGATCCCTACGCCTCGCTCAATCCTCGCATGACCGTCTTCAGCACCCTGGCCGAGGCCATTTTGACAAGGCACCCGGACCTGCGCCGGAGCCGCTCGGGCCTGGAGGAGGCGGTGGCGGGCCTGATGGCGAGGGTGGGTCTCGACGGCCGCTTCGTGCGCAAGTATCCCCACGAGTTTTCCGGCGGGCAGCGCCAGCGCATCGCCATCGCCCGCGCGCTGGGGCCCGAGCCGAAGCTGGTTCTCGCCGACGAGCCCGTTTCGGCTCTCGATGTCTCGATCCAGTCGCAGATTCTGAACCTGCTGCTCAAGCTGCGGACGGATCTCGGCCTGACGATGGTCTTCATTTCCCACGACCTCTCGGTGGTGCGCTACGTCGCCGACCGCATCGCGGTGATGGAACGGGGCCGCATCGTCGAAGTCGCCGGAGCCGAGGCAATCTTCGAGGCTCCGCAGAGCGAGACGGCCAGACGCCTCCTCGCCGCGATTCCGAAAGTGCGCCAAGCCAAGCGCGCCGCGACCGAGGCGGCGCCGGGACAGGCCGATGCCCGCGGGTGACCCAGGCGCAGCCAGTCCTTGCCGTCCTGTCGCGCAACCGCGTCTTTGCCGGACGCCTCTTCTGGGGACAAACTACGGTTCACGACGCGGGTCGCCGCGTCCCCACCATCATGCCCGCCCTTCCACCAGCGCACGCGCTCCCCCAGCTCCTCGGATGGCTCGGTGCCGTCGCGGCGGCGAACTCCCTGGCGGCGCTCGCCGCAGCCTCGGACGACGAGACTTTCTTCCGCGAAAAGGTCGAGCCGCTTCTGCGGCAGCGCTGCTACGAATGCCATTCCCATGCCGCCAAGATCAAGGGCGGGCTCGTTCTCGATTCGCGTTCGGGATGGGAGGCGGGCGGCGACAGCGGTCCGACGGTGGTGCCGGGTTCGGTGGAAAACAGCCTCCTCATCGAGGCGGTGCGCTACGGCAATCCCGATCTGGAGATGCCGCCCAAGGCGAAGCTCCCGGCCGCCGAGATCGCC
>SLGN01000329.1 GCA_007123695.1 Verrucomicrobiales bacterium | reverse complement strand
GGGCGCCGGCGAGGTGATCCTGCCAGGACTGGAACATGCGCTCGCCCGAGGGGCTGGCGAGGTGGGCCTGCTCCCAGCGGACGAAGTCGGCGTAGGAGCCCGGGATTGCCTCGACCTTGGGAGTGCGGCCGGCCTTGGCGGAGAAGTAGTATTCGATGAGGTCCTGGATCAGCACCGCGACCGACCAGGCGTCGGAGACGATGTGGTGCATGCTGAGCAGGGCGACGTGGGCGTTGTCGCGGGTGCGGAAGAGCTCGAGCCGGACGACGGGGCCGCGCTCGAGGTTGAAGGGACGGTCGGCATGCTCGCTGACGAGGGCCTTGAGCTGATCGTCGTCGAGACCGGTGCAGTCGTGCTCGCGGAAGTCGATGGTGCGGCCCTTGTGGATGATCTGAACGGGCTCGCCCTCGCGGGTGACGAAGGTCGAGTCCATCACGGGATGGCGCTCGAAAAGCAGGGCGAAGGCCTTCTTGATCGCGGCGATGTCGAAGAGGGGCCGGAACTTGCCCGAGAAGACGAGATTGTAGGCCGAGGAGTCGGGGGCGAGCCGGTTGAGGAACCAGAGCGCCTTCTGCCCCTCGCCGAGGGGGAAGAACTCGGGCGTCTCGCCGGTGGCTTCGAAGGGGACGAGCGAGGAGTCGCCGCCGCCTTCTCCCGAGGCGCCCTGGGCGCCGCCGGATTCGAGCAGCTTCTCCAGCACCGGCACCGAGAGGTCGCGGATGTTCGGCCCGTTGAGGACCGAGCCCATGGGCATGGACATGCCGAGCTTCTCCTCGATGCGGTTGACCAGCTCGATGGCCATGAGCGAGTCGAGGCCGAGGTTGGTGAGGGGGGTGTCCTTGTCGAGGCGCGAGGGGTCGGTGCCGAGCACGGCCCCGACCTGGGCGGCGATGAGGTCCTCGACCATGCCGAGGCGCTTCTCGGCGGGGGACTCGAGGATGCGGGCGGCCATGGAATCGCCGCCGCCGGAGGTGGAGCGGGGCACGACGGGCAGAAACATGTTCGAGCCCGCGACCGAGGGGCTGAAGCGGGCGAGGGCGGCCCAGTCGCAGCGGGCGGTGCCGAGCTGGACGGCGTCGCTGGGGACGCCGAGGGAGAAGAGATGGAGCGTCTCGTCCATGTTGGTCGCGCCGAGGCCGACCATCTCGAGGTACTGCTGGGTCTTCTCGTTGCGGGCGACGAAGCCGGCGCCCTCGAGCGCGCCCCAGTTGAAGGTGAGGGCAGGCAGGCCGAGCGAGCGCCGGTGGTGGGCGAGCTGGTCGAGGAAGACGTTGCCGGCGTTGTAGTTCGACTGCTTGACCGCACCGATCACGGCGGAGAAGGAGGAGAAGCAGATGAAGTGCTCCAGCGGGATGCCGAGGGTGGCCTCGTGCAGGTTCCAGGCGCCGAGCATCTTGGGCAGGAGGACCTTGTCGAAGCGGGCTTCGTCGAGCTCGACGAGGAACTCGTCGTCGAGGACCATGGCCCCGTGGATGACCCCGACGAGGGGGGCCTTGCCCTTTTGGATCTCGGCGACGATGCGGTCGAGGTCGGCGCGGGAGGTGACGTCGCCGCGGGCGTCGAGGATGGCGACGCCGCCGGCCCGGAGCGCCTCGATCTTCCCGAGGGATTCGGCGTTCGGCCCGGAGCGGCTCATGAGGGCGAAATGGCGGGCGCCGTGCTTCGCCATCCAGGTGGCGAGCTCGAGACCGAAGCCTCCGGCGCCGCCGGTGATGAGGTAGGTGCCGTCGCCGCGGAAGCGGTGGCCTTCCTCGGTGGGCTGGCCGATCTCGATCTCGGGCAGGTCGAAATCGAGCACGTTCTTCCCGATGTGCTTTCCGGCGGCCATGAAGCGGAAGGCCTCGACCACCTCGGTGACGGGGAAGACGTGGTTGGGCAGCGGCACGTAGCTGCCGTCGTAGAACTTTGCCTCGAGGTCCGAGAACATGCGCGCGATATAGGCGGGCTTGCTCTGGAGGTGCTGGGCGAGGTCGATGACGAAGAAGCTGATGTTGTTGCGGAGCGGCTCGAGGCCGATCTTGGAGTTGCCATAGACATCGACCTTTCCGATCTCCATGTAGCGGCCGAAGGTCTTGAGGACGGAGAAGTTCTTCGGGATGAAGTCGCCCGCGAGGGAGTTGAGGACGGCATCGACGCCCTCGCCTCCGGTGATCTCCATGATGTCGTCGGCGAACTTGAGGGTGCGGGAGTCGAGGACGTGGTCCACTCCCATGTCCCGGAGGAGCTGGCGCTTCTCGGGGCTGCCGGCGGTGGCGAAGATGACGAGGCCGAGGTGCTTGGCGATCTGGATGGCCGCCTGCCCCACCCCGCCGGTGCCGGCGTGGATGAGGATGCTCTCGCCCTTCTCCATGCGGGCGAGCTCGTTGATGGCGTAATGCGAGGTGAGGAAGACCGTCGGCAGGGTGGCGGCCTCGGTGAAGCTCATCGTCGCGGGCTTCCGGAAGACCATGTTCCGGTGGACGGTGACGTGGCTGCGGAAGCAGTAGGGCGCCATGCCGACGACTTCGTCGCCGGGCACGAGGTCCGTCACGCCGGAGCCGACGCGGACGACGGTGCCGGAGAAGTCGTCGCCGAACCACTTCAGGTCGACGGGCTGGCCCGGGTAGATCCCGAGAGCCTTCATGACGCCGCGGAAGTTGATCCCGCCGGCCTTGACGAGGATCTCGATCTCGTCGGCTTCGGGCTCGCGGCGGGAAGTCTCGTTGAGGGAGAGGTTGGTGAGGATGCCGGGCTTGTCGATCTGGAGGCGGTAGGGCACGACTTCGCCGTCCTTGCCGACGGCGTTGCGTCGGCGCGGGGGCAGGTCCTCGGACTTGACGCGGGAGACGCGGCGGACGTGCCGCGCGTTGCCGCGGAAGGCGATCTCGTGCTCGCGCTCGGAGAGGAGGAGCTCGTCGACGAGGTCCTCGATCTCGTGGGGCGCGTCGGCGGGGTCGAGGTCGATCTGGGTCCACTGGTATTCGGGCTGCTCGTTGTTGGCGACGCGGAGGAGTCCGGTGAGCGGGGCCGAGGCGAGACCGGGGAGGGCGTCGCCGGCAAGCACCGGCAGGGTCCCCCGGGTGAGGAAGAAGACGCGGGGGCGCTTGGTCCACTCGCAGGCGGCGACGGACTTGAAGAGGCGGTGGGCGAAGCGCACGCCGCTGTCCTGGGCGAGGTTGAGCGTCGCGGCGTCGATCCGGTCGGCTCGCGGATGGTCGAGGGAAAGGGTGTGGACGATGCCGCGGACGACACCGCCGGCCGCCTGGGTATCCTCGACGGCCGCCTCGATGGCGTCGACTTCGCCAGCGACGAGGCGCACGGCGAAACGCGGCGCGGCGAGGGCCTTCTCCAGCGACGCGCCGAGGCCGGCGGCGTCGCGGGTCACGATCCAGGTCTCGGCGGGAGCTTCGGCGGCGGCGGGCTCGCCTTCCGCGTCGTCCTCGGCCCCGGGAAGCTCGACCGGCTCGGGCGCGCGGGCGACGAGGCAGGCCTGCTGGTTCTCCTCGGGTTTGGGCGAGCTGATGAAGCTGGTGACCTCGCGGAAGTCGAGTTCGGCGAGGAGGGATTCCCATCCTTCGCGGGTGAGGAGGGCGGAACGCTGGCGCAGGTCGGTGTCGGCGAAGCGCCACCAGCCGGGAAGGAGGCCGAAGACGTTGTCGAGGGCGGCGCGGCGCCAGGTCACCTCGAGGAACATGAGGACGCCGTCCGGCGCAAGGCAGCGCCTGAGCATGTTGAGGGTGGTGCGGAGGTCCTCGGTGGCGTGGATCACGTTGGAGGCGAGCACGATGTCGAAGCTGTGGGGATCGAATCCTTGGGCTTCGGGATCCTTTTCGCAGTCGAAGACGCGGTATTCGACGAAGGGGTAGTTCTCGCCGAAGCGGTCCTGCGCCGCCTGGAGGAAGCCGCCGCCGTTGTCGGTGAAGACGTATTCGGTGCGGTCGGGGGGGAAGACGGAGAGAATCTCGTTGGTGAGCGAGCCGGTGCCGGCCCCGACTTCGAGCACGCGGATGGCGCGGCGCTCCGGCAGGTCGGCCACGGCACGGTCGATGGCGGCACGGATCTGGCCGTTGATGACGGGGAAGTCGGCGCCTTCGCGGTAGAAGCGCTCCATCGCCCGGGACGAACCCTGGGGGAAGAGGACCTCGAGCGGATCAAGCTCGCCGGACAGAACCCCGGCGAGGTTCGGGCCGGAGAGCCCCTGGAGTTCGGCCTCGGACGCGAAATCGGGCATGTCCTTGGCGAGGCGGTCGAGCCACTTGAGCGCCTCTTCGCGCACCGGCTCCTCGACGACTTCCCATTCCTCCTCGCCGACGCTGCGGAGGAGTCCGCCCTCGGCGAGGGCGGTGAGCTGTCCGTAGACGAGCTTGCGGTGGTGCTCGGCGACGAGCAGCCCGCGCATGAGCGCATCGACGGTGACGCGGTCGCCGATCTTCGGCGCCCAGCCGAGGTCGAGGTAGGCGTTGACGATGAACTGCCGGGAGAGTTCCTCCATCGCGGGGAGGAATTTGCCGTAGTGGTCGGCGAGGCCGCGGCTCTCGTAGAGATCCGCCAGCGGAGCGTTCGCCGCCGCGACGATTTCGCCGGGGGCGGGGATGCGGGCCGTGCCCTCGGTGCGGGTGCCCTTGAGCAGCTTCGGCTCCCACACGGTCTGGTAGAGACACTTCTCCAGGTCGTCGGACTTGCTCTGCTCGACGCGGTCGGCGCGGAAGCCGTAGATCTCGGCGACGAGGTTGCCGCCGTCGTCGTAGACGCGGATGTCGGCGATGATGTATTCGCGGTCGTTGTCCGAATTCACCTTGGCGTGGCCCCAGAGGCGCAGGGGCGGCTTGTCGGTGTAGAGGCGAATGCTGCGGATCGCGGCCGGCAGGTAGAAGTAGTCGGTGGCGAGGGCCCCGTCGGGGATGACCTGGCCGCCCTTCACGGTGTGGAAGCAGGCGTCGAGGACGGCGGGGTGGAAGTGGTGGTCGGGGATGGTGTCCTTGAGCCCCTCGGGCGCGACGATCTCGGCGAGGGCCTCGCCGTCCTTGCGCCAGACGTTCTCGAGGTGCTGGAAGAGCGGGCGGAACTGGTAGCCGGCCTTGGAGTAGTCGTCGTAGTACTCCTCGTGGTCGAAATGGCGGGGCAGGCCCGTCTTGATCGCCTCGAGATCGACGGCGTCCTCGGCGGGCAGGGGCAGCTTGCGCAGCACCCCCTGGGAGTTGAGGTCCCAGTCCTTGTAGTCGCCCGTGGAGCTGAAGACCTGGAAGACCTTCGTGTCCGGGTCGTAGACGACCTCGACGGTGGGAACCTTCTCCTCGGAGACGAAGAGGGCCTTCTTCATCTCGAGGTCCTCGACGGCGTAGTTTTCGCCGGGGAAGAGCTTGCGGGCGATGGCGAGGCCGATCTCGCCGTAGCCGGCCGCGGGGAAGACGACGCTGTCCCAGAAGCGGTGGTCGTCGAGCCAGGTGAAGTAGCGCGGATCGAGGTCGAAGCGCCAGGTCGGGCGCGGCGCAGTCTGGGCGAGCCCGAGCAGGGGGTGTTCGAGCGGAGCGCAGCGCAGGTAGCGGCCCTCGGCCGACTCGAGCCAGAAGCGTTCGTGCTGCCACGCGTAGGTGGGCAGGCGCAGGGGAGGCCCGGCGGACTGGGCCACGGAGCGCCAATCGAGGGCGTAGCCGTGCAGGTGGAGCCGGGCGAGATTGCCGATGATCTCCTCGGACTCGTCGGTCTTGCGCTTGAGGCTGGAGAAGTAGAAGCCTTTGCGCCCCTGGTCGGAGAGGCACTCCATGATGGGGTTCTGCAGGGCCGGGTGCGGCCCGATCTCGAGGAAGGAGTCCTCGCCCGAGCGGATCAGCCCGGCGATGGCGGGGGCGAAGAGGACGGCCTCGCGCACGTTCTGCCACCAATACTCGCCGTCGAGCCGGGTGCCCTCGCAGACGCCGCCGGTGACGGTCGAGATGTAGGGGATGGTGGTGGGGCGCGGCTCGATGTCGGCGAGCACCTCGAGGAGTTCCTCGCGGATCGGCTCCATCTGGTGGGTGTGGAAGGCGTAGTCGATGCGCAGCCAGCGCACGAACTTGCCCTGCTCCTCGAGGCCGGAGACGATCTCCTCGAGCGGAGCGGTGTCCCCGGCGAGGGTGACCATGCCGGGACTGTTGATCACGGCGACCTGGACTTGGTCCTCGCGTCCGGCGACGGCCTTGCGGGCCTCGGCCTGGGAGAGGCCCACCGCGACCATGCGGCCCTTGCCGCCGGTGGTGTCCTGCAGGCGCGAGCGGTGGTAGATGACCTTGACCGCGTCTTCGAGAGTGTAGGCCCCGGCGACGTAGGCGGCGGCGACCTCGCCGACGGAGTGGCCGACGACCTTCGAGGGCACGATTCCCCACGAGCGCCAGAGTTCGGATAGGGCCACCTGGAGCCCGAAGATGGCGGGCTGGGCGATGTTGGTGCGGTTGATCTGCGAGCTGGCCTCGTCGCGGGTCATTTCCTCGACGAGGGACCAGCCGGCGAGAGGCTTGAGATGGGCGTCGATGTCCTCGAGCACCTTGCGGAAGACGGGCTCGCGCTTGACGAGGTGCTGGCCCATGGCCCACCACTGGGCGCCCTGGCCGGTGAAGACGAAGACGAGCGGATGCGGCTCGGCGGAGGGTCGCCCCGAGAGGGCTGCGCCGGAGCGGTCGCCCTCGGCGAGCCACTCGGTCATGCGGTGGAGGAGGTCCTCGCCGTCCTTGGCGACGAAGGCGAGGCGATGGTCGTGGTGCTCGCGCCTCTCGCCGGCGGCGCAGGCGATGTCGGCGAGGGGCTCGTCGGATGCCCGGAGAAAGCGGCGCCAGCGCACCACGGCGTCGCGCAGGGCTCCGTCGGTGCGGCCGGAAAGAGGCAGCAGCACGGGGCGCTCGGCCTTGCCCTCCCCTGCCCCGGTCGTGCCGGAGGAGAGCGAGACCGCGGGCGATCCGCTCGTTTCCGCGACCGGCCGAGGCGGGGCCTCCAGGAGGATGTGCGAATTGGTGCCGCCGAAGCCGAAGCTATTCACACCGACCACGGGCGGCAGATCGCCTAGGTGCGGCAGGGGCTGGAGTTCGTTGGCGACCTTCAGCTTGAACTCGTCGAAGGGGATGTTCGGGTTGGGCCGCTGGAAATTGAGGTTCGGCGGGACGGTGTCGTGGTAGAGAACCAGCGCCGCCTTGGCAAGCCCGGCGACGCCCGAGCCCGACTCGAGGTGGCCGACGTTGGTCTTGACCGAGCCGATGAGGCAGTGGTCGCCCTCGTCGCGGCCGCGCGAGAGCACCATGCCGAGGGCGCGGGTCTCGATGGGGTCGCCCACGGGCGTGCCGGTGCCGTGCGCCTCCATGTAGCGCACCTGCTTGGGCTCGATGCCCGATTTGGCGAGGGCGTCCTCGAGCATCTTCGCCTGGGTCTCGACCCCGGGCACGGTCATCGACGAGGTGTTGCCGTCCTGGTTGATGACGGCGGCGCGGATCGTGCAGTAGATGCGGTCGCCGTCGCGCTGGGCGTCGGCGAGCCTCTTGATCACGAAGATCCCGGCCCCTTCGCCGCGGACGTAGCCGTTGGCCCGGTCGTCGAAGGCGAAGCACTGGCCCGAGGGGGAAAGCATCGAGGCCTTGGAGAAGCCGATCGAGGCGTCGGGGGTGATGAGGGCGTTGACCCCGCCGGCCAGGGCCATGGAGGACTCGCCCGACCAGATCGTCTCGCAGGCGAGGTTGATGGCGACGAGGGCCGAGGAGCAGGCCGTGTCCACCGAGACGGCGGGTCCTTTGAAGTCGAAAAGGTAGGCGATGCGGTTCGACGCGATCGAGAGGGTGCTGCCCGAGTTCGTGTGGACGTCGACGTTGCGCGGGTCGCTCTGGGCCACGTTGGCGTAGTCGTTCGAGGCGATGCCGACGTAGACGGCGGTGTCGCTGCCGCGCAGCCCGTCCGGGGCGATGCCGGCGTCCTCCAGCGACTCCCAGGCCGCCTCCAGGAGCCAGCGCTGCTGCGGATCCATGCGCAGGGCCTCGCGCGGCGAGATGCCGAAGAACTGGGCGTCGAAGCGGTCGAAGTCGTGGATGAAGCCGCCCCACTTCGTGATCATCTTGCCGGGGATGTCCACGTTCTCGTGGTGCCAGCGCTCGCGGTTCCAGCGGTCCGACGGGACCGGGACGATGCCGGAGCGACCTTCGGTCATGAGCTGCCAGAAGGACTCCGGCCCGTCCACGCCGCCGGGGAGACGGCAGCCGATTCCGACAATGGCGAGAGGCTCGCGGGAAACAGAGGATTCGAGGGACATGGGCGGGAAGGCGATCGTGAATACGGCAAAAGCCCCGCCCCTTCATTGCGAAGGGATACCGGGGCAGGCAGAAAGGAATTTACGAAGTCTGGGACACGACGGGCGCGAACGAATCCAAGTGGGTTTGGGAGTGCCGGGGAAAAGCCAAGCGAAATCTTCTCTCGAACGCGGTGCGGTTCCCTTAACCGTATTCGGCGCGGGAGTCAACAGGGTATGCTCGCAGACTTAACAGGGTGGAGTCCGCGACCCGACAGGGTCGGTTCGGGAGACCGGGGCCGCAAAACACGGCGCCCCCCTCACTCCTCGAGCAGAATGCGCAGGGGCAGGTCGCCGATTTCGAGGCCGGCGCGGGTGGCGGCGTCCCAGACCTTGACCATGAGCCCCAGCGGGGCGCCTTCGTCGGCCTTCAGCTCGAGCTCCTGCTGCGGCTGCGTGGCGCGGAACTCGGCGAGAGCCCCGGAAAGAGCCTCGAGCGGCACGAGACGGTCGCCGAGGGAGACGCTGCCGTCCCGCGCCAGCGCCAGAGGAATGCGGCGGGGCGCCTCGGCGCCGGAGCCGAGTTCGGCGGCCTTCGGCAGGTTCACCTTCACCAACGACTCCCGCGTCTTGAACGTCGTCGTGACGATGAAGAAGATCAGCAGGATCGCGAGGATGTCGATCAGGGTCACGATCGGCACCGTCGGGTTGCGGCGGCTTTTTCGGCGGAAGTTCACGGATTCTGCTGGCGCTGGCGGGATTCGGCGGCGAGGGCGAAGGGATCGGGCTCGGAGCTCGCGGCGGAAGGTGCCGAATCTCCCGTCTCGTCGCTGTAGAGGGAGGGCCCGCCGTGCTTGTGGAACTCGTGGAGAAGATGGCCCGCGATGACCTCGAGCCGGGCGGCGATGCGCTCCAGCCGCCGCGTGAAGTAGGAGTGGAAAATGACCATGACGACGGCGACGACGAGCCCCGCGATGGTCGTGTTCAGCGCCACCGCGATACCCCCGGCGATGACCGCCGGGTCGGACTGGTCGGCCCCGGTGCCGAGGGTCGCGAAAACGCTCACGAGCCCGCTCACGGTTCCGAGCAACCCGAGCAGCGGGGCGATGTTCACGACGACTTCGACCACCCCCATGCCGTTCTCCAGCCGCACCATCTGCTCGCGGGCGACCGCCTCGACAGCCGATTCGGCCTCGCTCCGGTCGGCGAAGTCGGGAGAGATCGCGACCCGCCCGATCCGGCCGATGGGGCTGTCGCTCCGCCGCAGCAGCCTGAGCAACTTTTCGGCGTGCCCCTCGCGGAGAAGGTCGCCGACGCGGGCGAGGTCGCGCCGCAGCTCCAGGGGGATCACCGAAGTCCAGCGCAGGGTGAGCCCCCTGTGGATGCATACGGCGATGCCGACGAAGGAGCAGACGCCGATGGGCAGCATGAAGAATCCCCCGGACAGAAGGAAATCCCACACTCTTTCGTTGAAGCTCGCTGCGGCCATGGACGATGGGGGTCGGGAGGTCAGTAGATGATGATGTCGTATTGAATGACGAGCCCCTTTTCGCCGACGGCCGAGGCGACGTCGGGCGGCATCGGGGGCAGCCTCGCGTCGCGGATGGCGCGCAGGGAGAATTCCGCGAGCATCGCGTTGGCCTCGTTCTTGGTGATGCGGAGATTGCGGACCCGTCCCGACGGATCGACGGCGAACTCGATCTTGAGAATGCCCCAGGTGACGAAGTCGGCGTTTTCCTGGCGGTAGCGGTGCCAGGTCTGGGAAATGGCGTCGCGCACCGCCTTCTTGTAGCGGCCCATCGCGGTGGCCTCGGCGTCTACGGCGTTGTCGCCCTGGCGCGAGAGCATCCCGTTGATCATGTTCTCGCGCTCCTGCGGGCTGAAGCCCTTCGCGAAGAGCCCGTCGTCGGCGGGGCGCGTCCCCGGCTTTTCGGCGGCGGGCGGCGGCGGGGAGTCGGTCGCGGCAGCGGTGGTCTCGGCGCGTTCCTCGCTCTCGGGAGGGGTGTCGGCAGACCCGTCGGCGGTCGATTCGCCTTCGGTCTCGCGCTCGACCCCGGCGGCCATGGCCCCCGAGTCGGTCCCGTCGGCGAGGGGATCGGGCTCCCCTACCCCGCCCTGCCCCGAGCCGCTCCCGGCGGCGAGCCGGTCGGGCCCGTCGGGAAGGTCGGGCATGGACACCGCATCCGGCGGGGCGTTGCGGTCGAGGAAGCTCCGCTCGCGGGTCTCTCCCGACTCGTCGCGGCCTTCGCGCCCCGGCGTTTCCCGCATCTCCGAATCGTTCTCCTCGCCGCCTCCGCGAGGGTTCGCGACCGGGTCCGGCGGAGTGTCCTCGATTTCGGGAGATCCGAGGCGCGGAGTCGGCGGAGGCGGCAGGGACGGGCCGGAGGCGTCCCCTTCCCTAGCTTCGTCGGCGGCGGCCAGGTCGGAGGGCGCCGCAGCGCCGGATCCCGTGCCCGGGCTCGGCGCCGGGGACGGCTCGGCGGGGAAGGAGGCCCCTTCGAGATCCTGCCGCATCAGCGGATCGGGAGATGCGGCGGGCGGCTCGGAGAGTTCGCCGTCGGTGTATTCGCGGTTGGCGAGGGTCGGCGAGGGCAGCGGATTCGGGCCCTCGAGGGTGGGCAGGGCTTCCTGCGGACGGCTCTCGTCGGGCCGGGTCCGGGCCGAGGCCGAAGTGTTGCGGTCGGACTCGAAGCGGGCGTTCTCCGGCGCGGCGGCTTCGGGCTGGTTCATGTCGGTGCCGATGAAGGGCCTCGCGGGGGGGCGCAGCACGAGATCGTCCTCGGGCTCCTCGACTTCCTCGGGCTCGGGCTCTTCGGGCTCGGGCCGGTCCCTTTCGAGCCGCTCCATCAATTCGGACAGCGACACGGTGACCTCGCGGGGGCCCGTCGCCTCCTGCTCGCGCCGCAGCGCCGAGCCGGAAAGTTCGGACCTCGGAGCGAACAGAAAAAGAACGAGCAGCAGGAGGTGCGCGACAAACGCCCCCGAAACGCTGGCCAGCATCTTTTGCGGTTCCGACATCTTCTCCACGCTATTTAAGCGTTTTCCGCGCGAAATGAAAGAGGTATTGCTGCGCATAGCCCGCGCAGGGGCCGAAATGCTGCTCGGCCCAGCGCTGCAGGCGCGGCCCCTTGAGGCGCTTGCGGTAGAGGCGCCGCAGAGCCCGCTCCATCCACACGTCGATGGGAAAGGCGTCCCAGCGGCCCGCGCCGAAGAGCAGGGCGCAGTTCGCGATCTTTCCGCCCACGCCGTGCAGCTGCATCAGCCGGGCGCGGGCGGCCTCCAGCGAGGGCTCGGTCTCGACGGCGCCGAGATCGAACTCGCCCGCGGCGATGGCGCAGGCGGCGAGGTGCAGCGACTTGGCCCGATAGCCCAGCGCGCACCGGCGCAGCGCCTCCTCCCCCGCCGCGGCGAGCGCCTCGGGGGCGGGATAGGCGTGGAAGGCCGCGCCGCCGAGCCCGTGCCTTTCGCCGTAGCGCTGCCGCAGCGTCAGGGACATCGAGCGGATGTGCGAGACCTGCTTCAGCGAGGAAGTGATGAAGGTCGCGAGGCATTCCCACAGCGGCTGCCGCGCGACGCGGATTCCCGGCGCGTAGGCGATGGCCTCGCGCAGCACGGGATCGTCGGGAAAGGTTGCATGGACGGCGGCGAGGGGCTCGTCGAGCCCGAAGTAGCGCGCCACCCTCTCCGCATCGGCGGCCGAGGCGAGCACCGCCCCGGAATCGTCCTGCGAGACGAAGGCGGGCGGCCCCGCCCCGATGCAGCCGGCCCAGCCCTCGGTCCCGCCGAGACGCAGCGGCTCCCAATGGAAGATCTGGCCCGACTTCAGCGTCTCGCTCAGGGAGAAGTCCCCCTCGTAGGGCACCGGCACGAGCTTTTCCGACTCCATCGCCGTGTGCGGGGGTGAAAAGCGCGCCGCCCCGCTCACCCGGCAAAGAAACAGAGGCTGCGGAGTTCGGCGGCGAGATCGACTTGGTTCACCACGACCTCGTCGGGCACGTTCAGGACCGCCGGAGAAAAGTTCAGGATCGCCTGCACGCCCGCGCCGACGAGCACGTCCGCGATCTCCTGCCCCGCCGACTCGGGGACGGCGATGATGCCCATGCGCACGCCGTGGTCGGCGACGTAGCGGCTCAGATCGTCCACGTGGTGCACCGGCACGCCCACCTCCTCGGTGGTGGTCTTGACGTGGGCGGGATCCGCATCAAACGCGGCGATGATCTCGAAGCCCTCCTTTCGGAAGCCGCCGTAGCGGAGCAGGGCCGAGCCGAGGTTGCCGACGCCCACCATCACCACCGGCTGGAACACCGTCAGACCCATCATCCCGTTGATGGCGTCGCCGAGGGCATCGACGCCGTAGCCGAGGCCGCGCGTGCCGAACTGGCCGACGTGGGCGAGATCCTTGCGCAGCTGGGGAGACTTGACGCCGGCGGAGCGGGCCAAGTCCTCGGAGGAAACAGTCTCCACCCCCTGCTCGCGGAGCTTCTCGAGGCACCTGCGGTAGAGCGAGAGCCGGTAGACCGTCTTTCTGGGGATGTCGATTTTTTCCAAAACCAAAGAATCAAGGAAAGATGAACGAAAACGGGAGATTCTGCCAGAAAAGAGACGCGCGTCATCGCGTTTTCTTATGGTGATCGGAGAAAAAGTTTACGC
>SLGN01000613.1 GCA_007123695.1 Verrucomicrobiales bacterium | reverse complement strand
TTTTCCCTGATTCTCCCGATCAGGCATCGACCAACGCGATCCCGGGGCATGCTGCCGCCCGGCGCATTCCGAGGTCGGTCGTCACGAGCTGGTTGACCCCGGTCGAGAGAATCGACCCAAGGTGCAGACCTTCCAGCGACCGGAGCTTTACGGGAGGTGACGCCGAAAGACATACCCCGACGACACTGAAGCGCCGACCGACCAACATACGCCGCAGTGGTAGCAACGCAGGACAGGCCCAGATGAAGCCATCGCCTCGATGAGCATCGACAGATTTCAGAAAAATATTATTAACCTGGTTGTTATTCAGTTGGATGCCTGGTGCTGCCGCAGTCCAACCGTTCTGCGGTCTGCTTTGATGGCTTCAAGTTTCTGTGGTTTACTGCGGCGATGCGAACGGTGCGGATCTACCCGATTCTCTTTTCCGCTAGGGAAATGGCTCGACCCGGAACCGGGTTCTCTGCTCTCTTTGCTCTCCCTCCGAGGCAATCTTGCCAACGGTAGCCGGTCCCTGTTTCCATGAGCCATCCCGCCGCCTCCTCGTCGCGCAGCCCGCTTCTCCGCCGGGCGGGTTTTTGGGTGGGGATCGTCGGGTTCTTTACCGCCCTTTTCGGTCTCGAACTCGATCCTTCGACTCCCCACGACGAGCGCATGGCGGCGGTGGCCGTGCTGATGGCGGTCTGGTGGATCACCGATGCCATCCCCCTGGCGGCGACGGCTCTCGTGCCGCTGGTGCTCTTTCCGTCGATGGGCCTGATGAAGGGCGCGGAGGTCGCACCGGTCTACGTCAACAGCGTCATCTTCCTCTTCCTCGGCGGCTTCCTCGTCGCGCTGGCGATGGAGCGATGGAACCTGCACCGGCGCATCGCCCTGGCCGTCGTCGCGTCCATCGGCAGCGATCCACCACGGCTCGTCCTCGGGTTCATGCTCGCCACGGCGGTGCTCTCGATGTGGATCTCGAACACCGCCACCGCGATCATGATGCTGGCGATCGCCCTCGCCGTGATCCGCCAGATCGAGGAATCCTCCGGCAAGGACGACGCTCGCAAGCTCGCCGCCGCCCTTCTCCTCGGCATCGCCTACGCCGCCAGCATCGGCGGCTTCGCCACGCTCGTGGGCACGCCGCCTAACCTGGCCCTCTCGCGCATCTTCGAAATCAGCTTTCCCGGCGCCGCCGCCGCCGGCGAATCGCTTTCCTTCGGGCGCTGGATGGTGATGGCGCTGCCAATCAGCCTCGTCATGCTGCTGCTCGCCTGGGTGCTGCTCGCGTGGGTCTGCTTCCGCAGCCCGTCCGGCCTGGCCCTGCCTCCCGACCTCGTCGCGGAAGAGCGCCGCCGCCTCGGCCCGATGGCTTTCGAGGAAAAAGCGGTCGCCGCCGTCTTCGCGGCGATGGCCTTGCTCTGGACTTTCCGCGCGCCGCTCTCGGCGGGTTCGCTCTCCTTGCCCGGATGGTCCTCGCTGCTGTCCACCGGCGGCCTGCTCGACGACGGCACGGTCGCCGTGGCCATGGCCCTGCTGCTGTTCCTGATCCCGGCCCGCTCGCGCGGGGACGGAACCGGCGCGCACGCGACGCTGCTCGACGGCTCGGTTTTCGCCAAGGTGCCATGGGGCATCATCCTGCTCTTCGGGGGCGGCTTCGCACTCGCCGAGGGCTTCCAGAGTTCGGGCCTCTCGGACTGGGCCGGGGCACGCTTCGCCGGATTGGAGGAATCGCCAACGCCGCTGCTGGTCGCGTCGGTCTGCGCGGTGCTGACCTTCCTGACCGAGTTCACGTCGAACGCCGCCACCGTCGAGACGGTCCTGCCGCTGCTCGCCTCGGTCGCGAAGGCGGCGGGCATCCATCCCCTCCTGCTCATGGTGCCGGCGACGCTTTCGGCTTCGTGCGCCTTCATGATGCCGGTGGCCACGCCGCCCAACGCCATCGTCTTCGCCAGCGGGCGGCTGCGCGTCGGCGACATGGTCCGCGCCGGCCTGATCCTGAATCTCGTCGGCATCGCCGTGATCTCGGCACTCTTCCTGCTGCTTGGACCGCTCGTCTTCGGGATCGAGCCCGGAGTCTTCCCGGAATGGGCGAGGTAGGGGGCGCCGCGCCTCTCGCACGAATGCGCCTGCGGCGGCACGCCCCTTTGGGCCAAAATCCGCTATAGTAAGAGGCAGCGAATGGAAAAAAGGAACGGCATGGATCGATCGCGGGTGCGGCGGGGCTTCCTCCTCGTGTTGCTCCTCCATGCCCTCGCGGTCTGCCCGTCGCCGGCCGCGCCGGTTTTCGAGGACGACGTCGCCTCCCTCCTCCAGTCCCGCTGCGTCGATTGCCACAACCCCTCGACCCGGCGGGGCGAGCTCGACCTTTCCTCCGCCGCAGGGTTGCGCGAAGGCGGCGAGTCGGGCCCGGTCTTCGTCCCGGGTGATCCGGAAAAGAGCCACCTCTACGAGATGGTCCACCGCGGCGAGATGCCGAAGAAGGGCGGACCGCTTTCCCACGAGCAGGTCGAGACGATCCGCGAATGGATCGCCGGCGGGGCCGCCTTCCGCGAGGCCGCCCCCGCCCTGACGAAGGCGCCTCCGCACCAACACGACGTGATCCCCGTGATGCTGCTGCGCTGCGCCGCCTGCCACGGCGCGCAGCGGCAGGATGGAGGCCTCGATCTGCGCACGGCGGCGGCGATGCGGGCGGGTGGCGACGGCGGTCCCGCCTTCGTCGCGGGTGATCCCGACGGCAGCCCCATGATCCAGCGCATCGAGAGCGAGGCCTGCCCGCCCCAGCCCCTGTTGCTGAAGTTCTTTGTGAAGCGCCCGCCTTCCCACGAAGTCGCCCTGCTGCGCGAATGGATCGCCGCCGGCGCGCCCGAGCAGGAGATCGCCCCCGACGTGGCCACGGGACAGCCGGACCCCCTCGTTTCCGACGAGGACCGCCTCCATTGGTCCTTCCGACCGCCGCAGCGTCCCGAATCGGGCGGCTCGGTCGACGACTTCATCGGCGCGGCCCTGTCCTCCGCCGGTCTCGGATTCGCCCCCGAAGCCGACCGCGCCACCCTCGTGCGCCGGGCGTGGTTCGATCTCGTCGGGCTGCCCCCCGCGCCCGAGGAACTCGACTATTGGCTGGCCCATCCCGGCGAGAATTGGTTTGCCGAGATGGTCGACGCCCTTCTCGAGTCGCCCCACTACGGCGAGCGCTGGGGCCGGGTCTGGCTCGACGTGGCCGGATACGCCGACAGCGAGGGCGGTCTCCAAATCGATCCGGTCCGCGAGACGGCTTGGAAGTACCGCGACTACGTCGTGGCCGCCTTCAACGACGACAAGCCCTACGACTGCTTCCTCGTGGAGCAGCTCGCCGGCGACGAGCTGCTCGACCATGCCGAGGCGCCTGCGGTGACCGAAGAAATGGTCGAAAACCTCGTCGCCACCGGCTTTCTCCGCATGGGCGTCGACCAGACCGGATCGCGCACGATGAACTTCGCGGAAGACCGGCTCGGGGTGATCTACGACGCCATCCAGGTGCTCGGGTCGGGCGTGATGGGATTGACTCTCGAATGCGCCCGCTGCCACACCCACAAGTACGACCCCATCCCGCAGCGCGACTACTACCGGCTCAAGGCCGTCTTCCAGGGCGCTCTCGACGAGCACGATTGGCTCAGCTTCAAAAACCGGGAGATCGAGGCGGCCACGCCGGAGCAACTCGACCGCATCGCCGCGACCAACCCCCCGCTGGAGAAGGAGCTCTCGGCCCTCGTCAAGGAGCTCGCCGCCGCCGAGGCCGAGGCGAAGCGCGAGGTGCTGCGCAGCCACTACCCCGGCATCTCCGACGAGGAGCAGGCGGAGACTCTCGTCGCGCTGCGCAAGGCCGCCAACACCCGCAGCCTGCACCAGGCTCGTCTCGTCGAGAGATTCCGCGACGCCGACATCCTGCCCGACGAGAGTCAGCCCGAAGCCGTCCTCGCCGCCCGCAGCCGGGTTGCCGAAATCGGCGACCGCATCGGCTGGCTGCGCGCCCGGCTCGAGCCCGGCCCCTCGATCCGCGCCCTCTGGGACCGCGGCGATCCCTCGCCCACCTACATCCTGCGGCGGGGCGAGCACGACAAGCCGGGCCGCCTCGTCGGACCCGGAGTGCCCGCCGCGCTCACCGACGGCAAGGAGGTCTTCGCCCCCGAACCTCCCTTCCCCGGAGGCACCGCCAAGACGGGCCGCCGCCTCGCCTTCGCGAAATGGCTCGTGCGCCCCGACCACCCCCTCACCGCGCGGGTCATGGTCAACCGGGTCTGGCACCACCATTTCGGCGCCGGGATCGTGAGCAGCCTGGAGAATTTCGGCAACCAGGGCGAACGGCCGAGCCATCCCGAACTGCTCGACTGGCTCGCGGTCGAGTTCGTCGAGCGCGGCTGGAGCATCAAGGAGCTGCACCGGACCGTGATGAATTCGCGGACCTATCGGCAGACGAGCCGGATCGACGAGGAACGGCTCGCCAAGGATCCCGAAAACCGGCTCTTTTCCCGGATGAACCTCCGTCGGCTCGAGGCCGAGCGGCTCCACGACGCCCTTCTCGCCGTCTCGGGCCGGCTCGACCCCCGCGCCGGAGGGCCGCCCGACCCCGTCTCGGTCGACCGCGACGGGCTCGTCCTCGTGAAGCCGGGCGAAGACGGCCGCTGGCGCAGATCCCTCTACGCCCGGCACCGCCGCACCGAGATGCCGACGCTGCTGGAGACCTTCGACTACCCCGAAATGGCGCCGAACTGCGTCGATCGCTCCGTCTCCACCGTCTCGCCCCAGGCGCTCTACCTGCTGAACAACGCCCGGGTGCGCGAACTCGCCGCCTCCATGGCGGAACGGGTCGAGGCGCTCGCCGAAGGATCGGGCGGCGATCCGCTCGCCGCCCGCGTCGCCGCCGCGCACCGCCTCGCCATGGGCCGCCCGCCCACCCCCGGAGAGAGCGCCACCGGCGAGGAAGCCCTCGCGCAGCTCGCGGCGGAGTGGTCGGGCGACGACGCCCGCGCGCTCGAGACCTACTGCCACGCGCTGCTCAACTCCGCCGCCTTCCTCTACCTCGACTGAACCTCGACCGAAGCGATGAAGTCCCCCTTGGCCAACCAGACTCCCCTGCGGCGGCGCGATTTCTTCTCGCGCACCGCCGACGGCGTCCTCGGCGCGGCCTTCGCCCACCTCATCGGCCAGGACCTTCTCGGCGGGAGCGCCTCCGCCGCCGGCCCGCTTCCCAACAACCTCGCGCGGCGCCAGGGCCATCACCCCGCCAAGGCCACCTCGGTGATCCAGCTCTTCATGAACGGGGGTCCGAGCCAGATGGACCTCTTCGACCCCAAGCCCGTCCTCGACCGCATGGACGGGAAACCCTTCCCCGGCAACATCGAGGAGATCGGCAACCAATCCACCGACAACATCGGGGTCATGATGGGCGGCCGCTACCCGATGCGGCGGCGCGGCGAGTCGGGGCTGTGGATGGCCGACGTGCTGCCCCACACCGCCGAGATGGCCGACGAGCTCTGCTTCGTCCACTCGATGTGGACCGACCATCCGAACCACGACAACGCCCTCTACAAGATCCACAGCGGACGGCTCTTCATGGGCCACCCCACCCTCGGGGCCTGGACGGTCTACGGCCTCGGCACCGAAAACCGCAACCTGCCCGCCTACGTCGTCCTCAACGACCCGCTCGGGCTGCCCCACAACGGCACCCGCAACTGGACCTCGGGCTTCCTGCCGCCGACCTTCCAGGGCACCACTCTGCGGCCGTCGGGATCGCCCATCCTCAATCTGAAGCCGCAGTTCGAGCAACCCTCGACCGTGACCGAGGCGGCCCGCGGCCTGCTCGAGCGCCTCGACCGCGACCACCGCGCCGGGCGCCCCCACCAGCCCGACCTCGACGCCCGCATCGAATCCTACGGCCTCGCCGCACGCATGCAGCTCTCCGCCAGCGAGGCCCTCGATCTTTCCTCCGAACCGGAACACATCCTCTCGATGTACGGGATCGGGCAAAAGCCGACCGACTCCTACGGGCGGCGCTGCCTTCTCGCCCGGCGGCTCGTCGAACGCGGCGTCCGCTTCGTCTCCCTCTTCCTCGAGGAACAGCCCTGGGACAGCCACGTCGATCTCGCCGACAACCACCGCGCCGCCTGCGAACGCACCGACAAGCCCGTCGCCGGACTCCTGCGCGACCTGCGCCAGCGCGGGCTGCTCGACGACACCCTGGTGATCTGGGGCGGCGAGTTCGGGCGCACCCCCACCTCGCAGAAGAGCGGCGACCTCTTCACGGGGCGCGACCACAACATGCAGGCCTTCTCCATGTGGATGGCCGGGGGCGGGGTCAAAGGCGGCACCGCCTACGGCCGCACCGACGATTTCGGCCACGCCGTGGTCGAGGATCCCGTGAGCGTCCACGACTTCCACGCCACCGTGCTGCATCTGCTCGGCCTCGACCACGAGCGTCTCTTCTATCCCCGCGGCGGGCTGGAAGAGCGCCTCACCGGCATCGTTCCACCCCGCGTCGTCACCGAACTGCTCGCATGAGACGCCGCGACCTGCTCAAAGCCGCCGCCGGCGCCCCGGCGGCCAGCGCTCTCGCTGCCGACGCTCTTGCGGCGGGCGACGAGTCGGCGAGCGCAAACGCCACCGCCGCCGAGCCCACCGCCACTAGGCAGACCACCGCGCCCTTTCCCGGCATCCTCGACAGCAACGTCAGCCTCTTCCGCTGGCCCTTCCGCCGCCTGCCCCTCGACGAGACCGGAGCGCTCGTCGCCAAGCTGCGCTCGCTCGGGATCGTCCGGGCCTTCGTCGGCTCCTTCGAAGGAATCTTCCACCGCGACCTCTCCGCCGCCAACCGCCGCCTCGCCGAAGAGTGCGCGGCCTTTCCCGAACTCGAGCCGGCCGCTTCCGTCAATCCGGCCATGCCCGGCTGGCAGCGCGACCTCGACGAGGCCCCGCGCGTCGTGCGGCTGCATCCCGGCTACCACGGCTACGCCCTCGACGACCCCCGCTTCGCCGAACTGCTCGACGCCGCCGCCGGACGCGGCCTGCTCGTCCAAATCGCCGTCGCCCTCGAGGACGTCCGCACCCAGCCGACGATGGCGCGCGTCGCCGATGTCGATCCCTCGCCCCTCGCTTCCCTGCTCGCGGACCGCCCCGGCGCCTCGGTCCAGCTCCTCAACTGGAAGCCGCGCCCACCTGCGGTCGAGGCCCTCGCCGGATGCCCCGGCCTGCTCGTCGACACCGCCCTCGCCGACGGCACCGACGCGGTCGCGCGACTCGTCGATGCCTTCGGCGCGGACCGCGTCCTTTTCGGCACCCATGCGCCCTTCCTCATCCCCGAGGCCGCTCTCGTCCGCGTGCACGAGGCCGCCCTCGACGAGCCCGTCCTCGGCGCCGTCCTGCACGGGAACGCGGACCGCGCTTCGAGCGTCGAGCGCTGAATCCGAGGCGCTTCGCAAACGACGGGCCGCCTCCCCGCGACCCGCCCGTTGCGGGAGAGCCCGCCTCGGGCTATCCTGCCGACGAGTCCCTTTCCCAAGCCACACCATGAACTCCCCGGTCCCCCGTCCGCCCGCTCCGCCCCGCGCCCTCGTCGCCGCCCTCGCCCTCCTCTTCGCCCTGCCGGGGCTGCGCGGCCAGGAACCGCTCAACTTTCTCTTCATCCTCTCCGACGACCTCGGCTACCGCGACGTCGGCTTCAACCATCCCGAGACCTTCTACGAGACTCCCCATCTCGACCAGCTCGCCGCCAGCGGCATGGTCTTCACCGACTTCTACTCGGCCAGCCCGGTCTGCTCGCCGACCCGCTCCAGCATCCTCACCGGCAAGAATCCCGCCCGCACCGGAACGACGAACTTCTTCACCGGCCTCCGGGCGGGGCGCTTCCAGCCCGCCGAGTTCGCCAACCAGATGGCCCTGGAGGAGACGACCCTCGCCGAAGCGCTCAAGGAAGCAGGCTACCGCACCGCCCACATCGGAAAATGGCACCTCGGCGGGGAAGGGGCCATGCCCACCGACCAGGGCTTCGACCTGAACATCGGCGGCGGCGAGAACGGCGCGCCGCGCAGCTACTTCTCCCCCTACCGCAACGTCGTCCATCTCGAGCCCGGCCCCGAGGGCGAGCACCTCACCATGCGGCTCGCCGAGGAGGCCGTCGACTACCTAGAGGAAGCGGCCTCGCTCCCCGAGCCCTTCTTCCTCCACATGTCCTTCTACGACGTCCACACGCCCCTGCAAGCGCCCGAGGAACTCGTCGAAAAATACAAGGCCAAGGCCGCCGCCCTCGGCTTCGACACCGAAGAGGGACGCTTCGACCCCGGTCGCGAGCGCCAGGTCTGGCCCGACACCGAAGACCCGCGCGTCGTGCGGATCCGCCAAGACCACCCCGTCTACGCCGCCATGGTCGAGAGCCTCGACACCGCCGTGGGACGCATCCTCGAGCAGCTCGACGCCCTCAACCTGCGCGACAACACCGCCGTGGTCTTCACCTCGGACCACGGCGGCCTCTCCACCTCCGAAGGCCTCCCCACCTCGAACCTCCCCTTCCGCGCCGGCAAGGGCTGGCTCTACGAAGGCGGCATCCGCATCCCCGCGGTGGTGCGCTGGCCCGGCGTCTCCCCCGCCGGCACCTTCTGCAACGTGCCCCTCGCCACCACCGACTTCTACCCCACCTTCCTCGAGATGGCCGGACTGCCCGCCCGCGACGGGCAGCACCTCGACGGCGTCAGCTTCGCGGCGCTGCTCCGCAACCCCTTCGCGAAGTTCGACCGCGGGCCTCTCTTCTTCCATTATCCGCACTACTCCAACCAGGGCGGCTTCCCCGCGAGCGCCGTCCGCATGGGCGACTACAAGCTCATCCAGGATCTCGAGGACGGGTCCTACGAGCTCTACAGCCTCGAGTCCGACCGCGAAGAGCACAACAATCTCGAACAGCTCGAGGAGGAAGTGCTGCGCGACCTCGCCGAAAAGCTCGACGAATGGCGTCGCGAAGTCGGGGCCAAGCCCCTCCGCCAAGGCGCCTCCGGAGAAAAGCCGCCCGTCCTCTGGTAGCCGCGGGGCCCCTTCATTTTCCCCATGCAGGTCCGGTCGCGGGGCGTAACCTCGGGGCACACCACGCATGGCCCGCAAAGGAACCAAAGGAACCAGGAAAACCCAACCGCCGCGCCCGGCCCCGGACGGATCCGCCATCGAGATCCGCGGCGCGCGGCAGAACAACCTCAAGGGCATCGACCTCGATCTGCCCACGGGCAAGCTCGTCGTCGTGACCGGCCCGAGCGGTTCGGGCAAGTCCAGCCTCGCCTTCCAGACCCTCTACGCCGAGGGCCAGCGCCGCTACGTCGAGACCTTCTCGCCCTACACGCGCCAGTTCTTCGACCGCATGGACAAACCGCAGGTCGATGCGATCCGCGGCATCCCCCCGGCCATCGCCATCGAGCAGCAGAACGCCGTCAAATCGACCCGCTCCACCGTCGGCACGATCACCGAGATCAACGACTACCTCAAGCTGCTCTTCCCCCGCCTCGCCCGCGCCCACGACCCCGTCACCGGCGAGGAGATCGCGCCGGACACGCCCGAGACGGTTCTCCGCAAGACCCGGGAGCGCTTCGAGCCGGGGCGCTCCCTGCTCGTCCTCTTCGCCATCGACGCCCCCGCCGGGACCAAAGTCGAGGACTTCTTCTCCTTCCTCCAGCAGCAGGGCTACCTGCGCGTCTGGCTCTACGGCAAACCCTATCGGGTCGACGACCCGACAGGGTATGGCCGCAAATCCCTTCCCGCCCGCGTCGAGGTCATCCAGGACCGGGTCGATCCCGCGAGACGCACCCGCTTCCTCGAGGCCGTCGAGCGCGCCTTCGACCTCGGCAAGGGCGTCCTCGCCGTCGCCGATCCCGAGTCGGGGAAGAGGCTCGCCTTTTCCAACGACTGGAGCTCGCCCGAGACCGGCACCGTGCTCAAACCGCCCACGCCCGGGCTCTTCAGCTTCAACCATCCCCTCGGCGCCTGTCCCGCCTGCAAGGGCTTCGGACGCGTCATCGGCATCGACCTCGACAAGGCCATGCCCGACAAGTCCCTCTCCATTGCCGAGGGCCTCGTGCGCGCCTTCCAGGGCGACTCCTACTACGAATGCGAGCAGGACCTCGAGCGCTGCGCCCGGCAGCGCGGCCTCAGCATCGTGACCCCCTTCGACGAAATGGCGCCCGAGGACCAGCGCTGGATCGTCGAGGGCGAGGGCGGCGACCCCGACGAAGTCTGGCGCGAAGGCCGCTGGTACGGCGTCCGCGGCTTCTTCGACTGGCTCGAATCGCGGGCCTACCGCATGCATGTCAGGGTCTTCCTGAGCCGCTACCGCAGCTACACCACCTGCAAGACCTGCGGCGGCGCCCGGCTCAAGCCCGAAGCCCTCGCCTTCCGCCTCGGGGGACGGACCCTGCCCGAACTCTGGCGCCTCCCCATCGACGACCTCGCCGATTTCTTTGCCGCCCTCCCGGTCGATCCCTCCGACAAGACCGCCGCCATGCTGCACCGCGAGGTCAGCCACCGCATCGGTTACCTCCGCGAAGTCGGCCTCGGCTACCTCGACCTCGACCGCCCCACCCGCACCCTCTCCGGCGGCGAGACCGAGCGGGTCAACCTCACCACCTGCCTCGGGGCGAGCCTCACCAACACCCTCTTCGTCCTCGACGAGCCCACCGTCGGCCTGCACCCGCGCGACGTCGGCAAGCTCATCGGCGTCATGGAGCGGCTCCGCGACCTCGGCAACAGCATCGTCGTCGTCGAGCACGAGGAAGCCGTCGTCCGCGCCGCCGACCACCTCGTCGACATCGGGCCGGGACGCGGCGAAAACGGCGGCGAACTCGTCTACGAAGGCCCCGGCGCCCCCACCGCCGCCGCCGCCGAAGCCGCCCTGGCAAAGCACCCGAAATCCCTGACATTGCAATACCTCTCCGGCCGCGCGACCCTGCCCGCGCCCGCCGCCCGCCGCGAGAGCGCCTTTTCGCTCGGGATCCGCCGCGCCTCCCAGCACAACCTCAAGAAGATCGACGTCGCCATCCCCCTCGGCGTGCTCTGCTGCGTCACCGGAGTCTCCGGATCCGGCAAGTCCACCCTGGTGCACTCCGTCCTCCACGGCAACGTCCTCCAGGCCCTCGGGCTCGCCGGCGGCGGCGCCGAGGCGGGACAGTGCCGCGAGATCCGCGGCACCGGCTACCTGCGCGAGGTCGTCATGGTCGACCAGTCGCCCCTCTCCCGCACCCCGCGCTCCACGCCCATCGTCTACGCAGGGCTCTTCGACACCGTGCGCAAGCTCTTCGCGGAATCGCCCGACGGCAAGGCCCGCGGCATCACCCCCGGCTACTTTTCCTTCAACAGCGGGGCCGGCCGCTGCGGGCGCTGCCTCGGGACCGGATTCGAAAAGGTCGAAATGCAGTTCCTCAGCGACCTCTACGTCACCTGCCCCGAATGCGAAGGCAGGCGCTACACCCCCGAGGCCCTCGAAATCGAGCTGCACGGCCGCAACATCCACGAAGTCCTCTCCCTCACCGTCGACGAAGCCGTCGCCTGGTTCGCCTCGCTCGAGGGCCGACCCGCCGCCAAGGTCGCCGACGGTCTCCGGCTCCTCGCCGAGGTCGGGCTCGGCTACCTCCGCCTCGGGCAGCCCCTCAACACCCTCTCGGGAGGCGAGAGCCAGCGCCTCAAGCTCGTCGGCCACCTCCTCTCCAAGCCCGCGCAAAGTCCGCGCGAGACCGCCAAGACCTCGCTGCTCCTCTTCGACGAACCCACCACCGGACTCCACTTCGACGACGTCGGCATGCTGCTGAAGCTGTTCGACCGGCTCGTCGCCGCCGGCGATTCCGTCGTCGTCATCGAACACAACCTCGACGTCATCGCCGCCGCCGACCACGTCATCGACCTCGGCCCCGAAGCCGGTGAAAATGGCGGCGAAATCGTCGTCTGCGGCACGCCCGAGGAAGTCGCCGCGTGTCCGGATTCGCACACCGGCCGCTACCTTCGCGAACGGTTGACCCCGAACGGAAAACGGTCGCCCAAGGTCGCCGAAGCCCCCTCCACCGCTTACCGTTCACCGTCCACCGTTCACCGCAAGGAAATCGCGAACGCGATTTCCTTGCGCGGCGCCCGCCAGAACAATCTCAAGAACCTCGACCTGGAAATCCCCCGCGAACAGTTCGTCGTCGTCACCGGACTGAGCGGCTCGGGCAAATCGACTCTCGCCTTCGACATCCTCTTCGCCGAAGGCCAGCGCCGCTTCCTCGACAGCATGTCGACCTACGCCCGCCAGTTCGTCGAGCAGATGGAGCGACCCGAGGTCGACCTCGTCGCCGGCCTGCCCCCTACCGTGGCCATCGAGCAGCGCATCTCGCGCGGCGGCGGCAAGTCGACCGTCGCCACCGTCACCGAAGTCTGGCATTTCCTGCGCCTCCTCTACGCCAAGCTCGGCCGCCAATACTCGCCCGACACCGGCAATCCCGTCGAGCGCCAGACGCCTTCGGCCATCGTCGCCCGGCTCCGTGCCGAAGCCGCGAAAAAGGGCCGCACCGTGCGCGTCCTCGCGCCCCTCGTGCGCGGTCGCAAGGGCTACCACACCGACGTCGCCGAGTGGGCCGGGAAGCAGGGCTTCTCCACCCTCCTCGTCGACGGCGCCCTCGTCCCCGTGGACGGCTTCAAGCGGCTGGAGCGTTTCAAGGAACACACCATCGACGTCGTCGTTGGCGAAATCAAAGCCTCGGCCCCCGCCTCCCAGACGCTCGAACTCGTCGAGACCGCCCTGCGGATCGGCAAGAACACCCTGCGCTTCTTCGATTCGGCCAACCGTCTCCACGTCATGAACACCGAGAGGGTCGACCCCGAAACGGGACGCTCCTTCGAAGATCTCGACCCGCGCCTC